>JALOSP010000173.1 GCA_025458365.1 Hyphomonadaceae bacterium | reverse complement strand
ATTCCACTACCAAGCATATGGATGGACAGGGGCGCACGCTGGGCGGGGCGGTGCTGGGGCCCGCCCAATGGGTTACCGACCATCTGGACCCGTATCTGCGCCACACAGGGCCTGCCATGTCGCCCTTCGTGGCTCACACGGTGCTGAAGGGGCTGGAAACCATGGCGTTGCGGGTGGAACGCTCCTGCGCGACGGCAGCCATACTGGCCGATCAGGTGGCGGTTCACCCTGCCGTGTCAATGGTTCGCTATCCGCATCGGGCCGATCATCCCCAAGCCGCGCTGGCCAGGGCGCAGATGCGCGCGGGTGGCACCTTGCTGGCATTCGAACTCCACGGCGGCAAGGCGGCCGCATTCGCCTTCCTCGATGCGCTGAGTGTGATCGACATCTCCAACAATCTGGGTGATTCCAAGAGCCTGGCCACCCATCCGGCCACCACCACCCACCGGCTGCTGCCTGCAGACGTGCAGCTTGAACTGGGAGTGACCGCAGGGCTGGTCCGGCTGTCGGTCGGGATCGAGGACGCCAGTGACCTGATGGCCGATGTGGCGCGCGCGCTGGATGCTGCCGCTGCTGTGGCGCGAACAGCGCAGGACACGCGCGATGTCGCATAACAGTTTCGGCCATCTGTTCCGCGTCACCACCTGGGGCGAAAGCCACGGGCCGGCGCTCGGCTGCGTCGTTGATGGCTGCCCGCCCGGCATCCCGCTGACCGAGGCTGACATCCAGGCCGATCTGGACCGTCGGCGCCCCGGCACGAGCCGGTTCGTGACCCAGAGGCAGGAAGCCGATGCAGTGCGCATCCTGTCAGGCGTGTTTGACGATGACCGAACCGGCGGCCCGGTCACCACTGGCGCCCCGATCAGCCTGATGATCGAGAATACCGACCAGCGCAGCAAGGATTATTCCGAAATCCGCGACCGCTGGCGCCCCGGCCATGCCGACTACACCTATGATGCCAAATATGGCGTGCGCGACTATCGCGGCGGCGGCCGCTCCTCGGCGCGGGAAACTGCCGCCCGGGTGGCGGCGGGTGCGGTGGCACGCAAGGTGCTGGGTGCTGGCATCAGTGTGCGTGGGGCCCTCGTCCAGATCGGCCCCCATGCCATCGACCGAGCCAACTGGAACTGGGACCATGTCGGCGACAATCCGTTCTTTGCCCCCGATCCCGCCATTGTGCCGGTCTGGGAGGAATTCCTTGACGCCACACGCAAGGCAGGTTCATCCACCGGTGCGCTGGTCGAATTGGTGGCATCCGGCGTGCCTGCCGGATGGGGCGCACCGGTCTATGGCAAGCTGGACTCTGACCTCGCCAGTGCCGCCATGAGCATTAATGCCGCCAAAGCCGTCGAGATCGGGGCGGGCATGGCCAGCGTTGCACTCTCCGGCGAAACCAATGCCGACGAGATGCGCATGGGCACCGATGGCAGGCCAGTGTTCTTGTCCAACAACAATGGCGGGGTGCTGGGCGGGATTTCCACCGGTCAGGACGTGGTGATGCGGATTGCCATCAAGCCGACATCGTCAATCCTCAATCTGGTGCGCTCGCTGGACCGCGACGGCACGGAGGTCGATCTGCGCACCAAGGGCCGTCATGACCCGTGCGTCGGCATCCGCGCTGTGCCCGTGGCCGAAGCCATGGTTGCTTGTGTGCTGGCAGACCATATGTTGAGGCATCGGGGGCAGACTGGCCGGTGAGCAGGCGCCGTGCTGTGCGCTATTGGGGCGTCATTGGGAGAGTGTCGCGATGTGGAACCCCAGAATGGCAGCCGGAGAGCCACCCGTAGGCCACAGGGTGTTTGCCAGCCGCTTGAAGCCGGATCATGCGCGGCGGTTCGTGATTTTCGGGTGCGTGCTGTTTTCGGCGATCGGGGTATCCAGCTTTGCGGCAACCGGCATGGTTCCCATCATGCCGGTCGTGTTCATTGCCGGAACCCTGTTCCATTTCTGGCCTGCCCTGAATGGCGCAAAGCCCGCCTTGCAGCTGGACAGCACCGGGATCACGATTGACGGGCTGGGCACGCTGGTCTGGGAAGCTGTCAGTGGTGCCCGCATCCGTCATATCAGCCGCGGCCCGGTGAAGGCCCAGCTCCTGGAGATCGATACCGTGCTGCCGGCCGTCAGCATGATGGCCGAGGCCAGCCGACCCACCGGCCTGCGCCGCTTCCAGACCCGCATCGGCCGCCTGATCGGTCAACGCCAGCTCCTGGTGGACCTCACCCACCTGGAAGACCCCAGCAAGGATATCCTCAAGGCGCTCGAATATTTCCTGCAACGGCGGGTTCGCGGGACTGTGGCGTAAGGGGTTTGGGTTGACGAGGGACTCGGCTCAGATTTGGAAGCACCGGCAAAAATGGACAGGCTGATCCGCTGTTGAGTGTCGACCGGCCAAACAGGTCAGATTATCATGAGCCAGAACAAGACTCTGTCCCCGACCTCACGGCATTTCCGACAGTCAGTGGCTGCCGGCATCGTCATGGGTCTGGTGGATCATGCGGTATCACGCGGCGCTGACAGAAATCTTCTGCTCGTCTCGGCCGGTCTGCCGACGGACCACGTGATCGATCCG
The DNA here is from genome assembly GCA_025458365.1 of Hyphomonadaceae bacterium. Classification (GTDB taxonomy): domain Bacteria; phylum Pseudomonadota; class Alphaproteobacteria; order Caulobacterales; family Aquidulcibacteraceae; genus JALOSP01. The sequence continues at coordinate 1,917 of JALOSP010000173.1, read as the reverse complement.
AACCGACGGGTGCCGCTGGAGTTTCACATTCGCGTCACGCGCGAGGCGAAGCGGTTGTGCAATGACCCGGCGCTTGCAATCGAGCATGCCACCGCACATGGTTTCGACAGCCTTTCGATTGTGGGCCTTATCGCCTATGCATCGCCCACGATCCGCGATGCCATTGATCAACTCAACCGCTTTGGTCGCCTCGTCACCGACATCAGTGTCATTGGCAAAGATCGTTTCACGCTGTCTGATGAAAGCGACGGAACCTGGCTGACAGACAACCGGCTCGATCAGCCCCCCTTTCCGGAATGCACGGAGACAACCTTCATCTGGCTGATCCGGGCAGCCCGGGAGCGGGGCAGTCTGCCTTACTGCAGCCTTGCCGAAGTGACGCATGCCGATCCAGGAACCCGTTCAGCATTCGAGAAGGCACTTGGCGCACCCATCCGCTTCGGCGCCCGTCGCAACGCCATATGCGTGTCCAAGGCCTGGCTGGATTATCCGATCAACGAGTATCCCACCTATGCATTCAGCGTCTTTTGTGCTCACGCAGACTTGCTGCTGAAAGAGCTCGATGCCGAAGGTTCATTTGCAACGCAGATCGAACGGTTGATCCTGCCAATGCTGCACACCGGAACAGTGACAGCCGGGAGCGTGGCGCGGCAAATGGATATGAGCGGACAGCGACTTTACAGGGCGCTGCGCGCTGAGGGTACGAGCTTCGAACATCTCCTCGCCCGGCTGCGCCACCGCTTTGCCAAGGGGTATCTGGCTGAGGGGCGGACCTCCCTCAAGGAAATCGCCTACTTGCTGGGCTACTCTGATGTCTCGGCCTTTGCCCGCGCCTTCAAGCAGCGCGAGGGCGTACCCCCTGGCGTGTTTGCCAGGACCAGAAGGGCACAGGAGCGCCCGACGACTGCAGGATCACCTGAATGACGAATTCAGCCTTGAATCTGGCGCCTGAAGTCATTGACGCTCCTTGGGCCTCTTTCTACCCAAGCGGACCGAAGTCAGCCGGGCCTGGATGCGGCTGGCACGGCAGCGCAAGGCATGCCGCCGGGCGAACCTGAACGTCAATACCACTGTGGGAGGTTGGTCTGGAACAGCTCGAAGCCACGCGATTGCTGGTTTTCTCCGGCAGTCTATCGGTCCTTTTCGCATCACTCCTGGGCGCGCTGATGCTGATCCCGCTGCAGCCTTGGGGCAAGAAGGCGTTCAGGGGAGTCAATTTCAAGCAGCTGCTCGCCGCTCACCTCGACTGGGTCATGCTGGGCCTGATGCAAGGTCTGGCGGCAGGGCTGATCGCCGTGTTCTTGCTCTCGCCATCGGCTCTGATCGTTGCCCTTATGATCCTGGGCGGCTGGCTCAACCCGCTGCCCTATCTGTTCCGGGCATTCGGCATCAATGCCTTCGCGTTGACCGGCTCGCTGACCCAGCGCGTCGCGGCTTCATTGGGCGGGATCAGCTCCACCATGATCATCCTTGCGTGGACTGCCCTTTTGGCTTCGGCGTGGCAGGCCTGGACATAGATGACCGGAACACCTCGCTTCGCGCGTGCGAATGAAACCGGTTCTGCCAGTATCATGATCGGGCCGTCACCTGCGTCCTGGAGTGCCTCTGCCGGACATGGCAATACAGGGCTTCAGAGGCACCCTGCTTGTGACCTTTCTCGCCTGCTTCTTTCAGTTTCGAGGAGCGTTTTCCATGCGTTTTGAACTCAGACCTGCCCGCCGGACAAACCGGGGGATACTCACCACCTGCTTGGGAGTGCTGACACTGGCATTTGCTCTCGGGTTTGCTGCCCCTGCCCATGCCTGCCCACCCGGCCACTATGGTATTGGCGGTGGAACCGGTGGCTGGGTCGGATGTGCACCAATGGATGGGGGCGTGGGCCAGGCGGAATCGCCCGCCTCGGTCGAACGATTCAAC
>JALOSP010000172.1 GCA_025458365.1 Hyphomonadaceae bacterium | reverse complement strand
CACCATCGAACAGGTGGTGCGCCTGATCCGCTCCAAGGGAGTGGGCATCTATTTCGTGACCCAGAACCCGCAGGACATTCCTGAATCCGTGCTGGCCCAGCTCGGCAACCGGTTCCAGCACGCGCTGCGCGCCTATACGCCCTCGGAGATGAAGGCTGTGAAAGTGGCCGCCGAAAGCTTCCGCGAGAACCCGGCCTTCAAGACCGAAGACATGATCACCGAGCTTGGCGTGGGCGAGGCCCTGGTCTCGACCCTCGACGAGAAGGGCATCCCAACCATCGTGCAGCGCACCTATATCCGCCCGCCCATGTCGCGCGTGGGCCCTGCCAGCGAGGAAGAACGTCGCCGGGTGATTGGCGCCAGCCCGGTCGGCACACGCTATGACACCGCGATTGACCGCGAAAGCGCGTTCGAAATCCTGTCGAAGAAAGCCGCAGAGCTGGAAGCCGCCCAGGCCGAGCTGGAAGCCGCCGAAGCCGCCGCCAAGGCCAGGCCGAAGGCGGCGGCGCGAGATGAGGCCGATGATGGTGGGCTGCTCGGCGGGATTTTCGGTGGCGGACGGACCCGGTCGGGCCGTCGCGGCCAAAGCGTGGCCGAAACCGCGGTGAAGTCCATGGCCCGGCAGGCCGGGTCCACCGTGGCACGCGAACTGATGCGCGGGCTGTTGGGGTCCTTGCGGCGGTAAGAGGCGCTGGAGCGCGGCTGTCCCAGCCGCAAATCTGCGCATCAATGCGGCTGGGACAGCCGCGCTCCAGCGGTGAAGGTGTTCCCTATGTGATCGGCACCTGCTTTTCAGTTTGAACCGGCCCATATCCACACCATGGCCCCGACCTTCTCTGCCCCTGCCCGTGCGCCGCAAATCCGTGGGGCTGACACCAAGGTCTGGGCCGTGCTGGGGCCGACCAATACCGGCAAGACGCACCTTGCGGTGGAGCGGATGCTGGCCAATCCGTCGGGCATGATCGGCCTGCCGCTGCGGTTGCTGGCGCGCGAGGTCTATGACCGGGTGGTGCGCGCCAAGGGAGCAGGCCAGGCCGCGCTGATCACCGGCGAAGAGCGCATCATGCCGCCCACGGCGCGCTATTTCATCGCCACGGTGGAAGCGATGCCGGTGGACCGGCCCGTCTCATTCCTGGCGGTGGATGAAATCCAGCTGTGCGCCGACCCGGACCGTGGCCACGTGTTCACCGACCGGCTGCTGCACGCACGCGGCACCGCCGAGACCATGTTTCTGGGTTCCGACACCATGCGCCATGCGATCCGCACGCTGGTGCCCGGCATCCATATCGAGCGGCGCGAGCGGTTGAGCACGCTGACCTATACCGGCCCGCGCAAGATCATCCGCCTGCCCCGGCGCACCGCCATCGTGGCGTTTTCGGCAGCCGAGGTCTATGCCATTGCCGAACTGATGCGACGCCATCGCGGTGGCTGTGCGGTGGTGATGGGCGCCCTGTCGCCGCGCACCCGCAATGCCCAGGTGGCGCTCTATCAGAGCGGCGAGGTGGACTTTCTGGTGGCGACCGACGCCATCGGCATGGGGCTGAACATGCATGTGGAGCATGTGGCCTTTGCCGCGATCCACAAGTTTGACGGGCGCACATTCCGGCCCCTGCGCGCCGACGAACTGGCTCAGATCGCGGGCCGGGCCGGGCGCCATGCCAATGACGGCAGCTTTGGCGAGACGGGAGACTGTCCGGTCTTGGATGACGAGCTGATCGAGGCGGTGGAATCCCACCGGTTCGACCCGGTGGAAAGCCTGATCTGGCGCAACCGGGATTTCGATTTCGCCAGCGCCTCTGCCCTGATGGCCTCGCTGGAGACCGCGCCACCCGACCCTGTGCTGGCCCGGGTTCGCGGTGCGATTGACGAGGCGGCCTTCCGCCAATTGTCCGGTGCGCCTGCCTACGTCCACCGCATGGCTGACCGGCCCCATGTGCGCCGCCTGTGGGAGGCCTGCCAGCTGCCGGACTTCCGAAACGGCACCGGGGATGAACATGTGGAACTGGTCGATTCGCTGGCCCGCCAGTTGATGGGGCCGACCCGCCGGATCGACACCGACTGGATCGCGCGGCGCATCGCCGAGGTGGACCGCGAGGATGGCGACATCGACCAGTTGCAAGAACGGCTGGCATCTGTGCGCGTGTGGACGTATGCCGCCAACCGTGCAGACTGGCTGGATGATCCCGGCCACTGGCAGGGCGTGACCCGGCAGGTGGAGGACCGTCTGTCGGACAGGCTGCACGAACGTCTGGTGCAAAGGTTCATCGACCGGCGCACCAGCGCCCTGTTGCGGGGGCTCAAGCGCGAGGTAGCGATGGCGGTGGACGTGAATGAAGATGGCGCGGTGCTGGTGGACGGTCATGTGATCGGCCGGCTCGATGGGTTGAGCTTCACGCTCGACCCCGATGCGTCCGGGCCTGAAGAAAAAGCGCTGAAGTCGGCGGCCCATCAGGCTGTGCGTCCGCTGCTGGCCGAAAAGATCGGCAAGGCTGTGGGAAGCGCCGATGCCGATATCAGCCTGCGTGACGATGGCGTGGTGGTGTGGGATGGTCATGGCGTGGCCCGCCTGGTACCGGGCCAGCCGCTGCTGTCGCCGAAAGCTGCGCTGATCACCGCAGACCTCGCCGCCGATGAACACCGCGACCTGTTATTGGCCCGCGTCCAGCGCTGGCTGAATGCCCAGGTGGACAAGGATCTGGCCCCGCTGACCGCCCTGCGCGATGCCGCCAATGGCGCCGAACTGGACGGCATGGCGCGCGGCTTTGCCTATCGCTTGCATGAGGCTGGCGGCATGGTGGAGCGCCGCGCGGTCAAGCCTGACATCGACGCGTTGAGCCAGGATGACCGGCGGGCATTGCGCAAGGTCGGTGTGCGGTTCGGGCGCAACACGATCTATCTGCCCTTGATGTTGAAGCCGAAGCCAACGCGGCTCCGCGCCATTCTGGCGTTTCACGCCGAAAGCCGCAGCGGTGCGCCCTTCCTCCCACCGGTGGGCCTCACCTCTTTTGATGCGCCCGAGGGCGTCAGCGCCGCTGATTTTGCCCAGGCCGGGTTCAAGGTGTTTGCCGGGCGCGCGATCCGGATCGACATTCTCGACCGCGTGGCCGATGCCTTGTTTGATGCGGCCACCGCAGCGCGCGGACCGGTGCAGATGCCGCTGATGGTGGTGTCACTCTTGGGCGTGTCCAACGAACGGGCCGAAACCGTGGTCGAAGGGCTGGGCTGGGAGAAGCTGACGGTGGAAGCGCCGCCGCCTGCAACGCCTGCGCCACTTGAAGCCGAGGACACGGCAGAAGCTGCGCCGGAAAGCCAAACAGACGGCACAGCAGAGCCTGATGAGCCCGTAGCCAGTGCGGACCTGCCCGCCGAAGCCGAAGCCGGCGCCGACAGCGAGGCGCTGCCAGTAGAGGTGGAGGCTGAGGTGACGCCCGTCGAAGTGCCTCTCGAGGGTGAAGTCGATGTGCCCGAAACCGCAGATGCGCCCGCAGAAACAGCCGATACTGCACTCGCAGAACCTGCTGACCCTGTTATGATCACAGTCTGGCGGTTGGCCCGTGGACCACGACGGGATGGCCCGCGACGCGATGATGGCCGTCCGCCCCGCCGGGATGGTGAGGGCCGCGGTCCGCGTATTGACCGCCCACATGGCAATCGCGCGCAAGGTGCCCGGCCCCAGGGGGACCGTCCACAAGGTGCCCGCCTGCAAGGCGAGCGGCCACAAGGCGACAGGCCAAAGCGTGACTGGCCGAAGGGCGACCGCCCGGATCGGGGCGGCAGGCCGTTTGACCGCAACCGTGGCAATGACCGGCCCCGCGATGACCGGCCCCGCGTGATCAGCGCCGGCCCGGAGAACCGCCAGGTCAAGGGCGGCATCGACCCCAGCAATCCATTTGCCGCCTTGCTGGCCCTGAAAGGTGGCAAGCCACCAGAAGGGGATGGCAAGGCGTGACGGGCTGAGGCGTGATGGCAGCACATGGGACCCAGAGGCTGGATCGCTGGCTATGGTTTGCCCGCATCACCAAGACCCGTAGCCTGGCCGCCAGCCTGTGCGAGCGCGGCAAGATCCGCCTGCAGCGTGGCACGGCTGGCCCCAAGCGGGTGGACCGCGCCCATCAGCCGGTGCAGGCCGGGGACCTGTTGAGCCTGGTGGTGCACGGCAAGGCCCTGGCGTTGGAGGTGACCGGCCTTGGCACCCGGCGCGGCCCGGCCAGCGAGGCTCGCCTGCTCTACCGCCTGCTGGACGGGCAAGCCCCTGAAGAAGCAGATGATCCACCCTGTGGTGATACACCGGCTTGACGGAACCGCTCGTCACGGCCAAATCCGCCACGCGACCAATTCTGGCGGGCTGGGCTTCACGGTCTGGGCCCCGCCCTCTGAAGGCAGACTGGCATGACCTATATCGTCACTGATGCGGAACTTTCTGGTGATCCACCCTGACGAGTGCATCGATTGCGGCGTGTGCGAACCCGAATGCCCGGTCGATGCGATCCGCCCGGACACCGAGGATGAGCCGGACGGCAAGTGGCTGAACGTGAATACACGCTACGCCAAGCTGTGGCCCAACATCACGGTGAAAGGCGATCCGCCCGCGGACCGTGAGGACTTCGCCAAGGAAACCGGCAAGTACGAGAAGTACTTTTCGCCGGAACCCGGCTTGGGCAGCTGAGGCCGCCCGTCTACCGCCCGACGCCGATTGACCTTGCCACCACCGCCATGTGACGCTGCCGGAAACACACAATGCCGGGAGCCCTGTCATGTCCATTCTTCGCACGCCTGATGAACGGTTTTCGGGCTTGCCCGACTGGCCCTTCGCGCCGCATTATGTGGACGATCTGCCGGGTTATGAGGGCATGCGCGCCCACTATGTCGATGAAGGGCCGCGTGACGCAGAGCACACCTTCCTGTGCCTGCATGGCGAGCCGAGTTGGGCCTATCTCTATCGCAAGATGATCCCTGGCTTTGTGGCCAGCGGTGCCCGTGTGGTGGCGCCAGATTTCTTCGGCTTTGGCCGGTCAGACAAGCCGGAGGATGACGCGATCTATACCGTACCCTTCCATCGCGACTATCTGATCGCGCTGGTGGAGCGGCTCGATCTGCGCAACATCACGCTGGTGGTGCAGGATTGGGGCGGTCTGATCGGCCTGACCCTGCCGCTGGCGTTTCCAGACCGGATCGCGCGCCTGCTGATCATGAACACCGCATTCGGCACGGGCGCGGCGCCCGGCCCCGGCTTCATGGCCTGGCGGCAATATGCGGCGAGCACGCCTGACATGGCCGTGGGCCAGCTGTTCAAGCGCGGCAAGGCCGACATGAGCGACGCCGAAGTGGCCGCCTATGACGCGCCCTTCCCGGACCAGCGCTACAAGGCCGGCGTGCGCCGCTTCCCGCAACTGGTGCCGATTGCCGATGACGGTGACCCTTTCATTGCTCTGTCTGTGGCTGCGCGCGACTGGTGGCGCGGGTTTCAAGGCCCGGTGTTCATGGCCGTGGGCATGGCCGACCCGGTGCTGGGCCCGCCGGTGATGGAAGCCATGCGCAAGACCTTCCCGACCTGCGGCCCCCCACTGGAAATCGCAGACGGCGGCCATTTCGTGCAGGAACACGGAGAGGAGATCGTGGCGGCGGTGTTGAAGGCTTGGGGGTGAAGGGCGTACTTCAGGTCTGTGTACTACAAAAACAATTTTTGTTGTACACAGACCTTGCACAACAAAAATAACTTTTGTAGTACACGGAGATGGACCGAGTCTCACCGATCGCCGAAACGGCCTACCGTGACCTTCTGCGGATGTTGGCAGATGATCGGGTGCAATCGATTCAAGGGACGCCCTTTCGCCAGAAACGCGGCTTGAAGACGTACTGGTATGACAAGTACCGGATTGGGAACGAAGTCCAGCAAACCTACATCGGTGAAGACACAGACGACCTGCGCGCAGCGATCACGCGCCACAAAGAGCTGCAAGCCCGGCAAAAGGAGCGGAAAGCTGAGAGAGCCAGACTGATCCGTATCTTGCGTGCAGAAGGCATGACGGGGCTCGATGGGGCCAACGCCAGCCTGATCAGTGCGTTGGCCAAGGCAGGTGTGTTCCGGCTTGGTGGTACATTGATCGGCACGGTCGCCTTCCGCCTCTATGAGGCTGAACTTGGCGTGCGGCTCAGCAGCGACCAGCTGGCCCAGACACGTGATCTGGATATCGCCAGCTTCACGCGCCTGTCACTTGCCTTGAACGACACGGTCAGTGAACCCCTGGCCAAAGTGTTTTCAGATTTCGACTTCGCCCCGGTGCCCTCACTGGATCGCCATGTGGTGTGGAAATGGAAGCAAACCCGTTCCGACTTGCTGGTCGAATTCCTCACCCCGTCCTCTGAAGATGACGAACGGGTGCAGGACCTGCCTGCTCTGGGTGTCTCGGCCCAGGCACTGCACCATCTGAACTTCCTGATCGCCAGCCCGATCAAGGCGGTGGTGACCTATCGCAGTGGCGTGCTGATCCAGATCCCGGCGCCAGAGCGTTACGCGATCCACAAGCTGATCGTCGCTGACCGGCGTCGCGACGGGCCGGACAGTTTCAAATCCCGCAAGGACCGCGAACAGGCCCGCTGGCTGGTGCGGGTCCTGGCCGAAGACCGGCCCGACGAACTGGCCGAAGTCTATGCCAATGCGCTGTCGCGTGGCCCCAAATGGCGCGACCGGATCGAGGCCAGCCTGAAACGCCTGCCCGACGTGCGCGAAAGGCTGGATACTTTGGGGTGAACCTCGTCACAACTATCTGTCTTTAAGACATAAATTGACAGATACTTGTGGCGCACCAACAGATCGGCCAGAGACGCACCGTCAACACGGAGGACGTTCGGACCATGTCTGCCATGAAGAAACCCACCGACTGGCACAAGAAGTTCAATGCCGCCAAGGCGCCCCATGTGGTGGTGCTGGAGAGCAATTTCGCAGGGGTGAAAGCCGGGATGAGCATGTTGATCTCATCCCCCGCCGACATCGCCGCCTGGGTGTCGCGAATCCCGCAGGGCGAGACCCGCACCATGGTGCGCATGCGGTCCGACCTGGCCCGCAAGGCGGGTGCAGACGCCATGTGCCCCGTAACCGCTTCGATCTTTCTGAAAGTGGTGGCCGAGACCGCCCTGCACGATATCGCCAACGGGCGCGACATGGGTGAGGTGCCACCATTTTGGCGGGTGATCGAGCCTGACTCCAAGCTTGCGGGCAAGCTGTCCTGCGGCAGCGACGGGATCAGGCACCTGCTGCGGCTGGACGGCTACACGGTGGCGGATTGAGCAGGCAACGAAATCAATCACCCACCAGTGCGGCAATCGTATCGGTGGACAGCGCCTCGATCCGGCGCGCGCTGGCGCGGACCTTTTCGCTCTCGCTCTTCAGCTGGCCACAGGCGGCGAGGATGTCGCGACCGCGCGGGCGGCGCACCGGGCTGGCGTAACCGGCGCGGTTGATGATGTCGCCGAAGGCCCGGATCGTGGCCGGGTCGGAGCACTCGTAATTGGTGCCGGGCCACGGGTTGAACGGGATCAGATTGACCTTGGCCGGAATGCCGCGCAGCAGCCTGGCCAGCGCGTGGGCCTCCTCGGGGCTGTCATTGATGCCCTTCAGCATCACATATTCGAACGTCACCCGCTTGGCATTGCCAAGGCCGGGGTAGCGCTTCACCGCCGCCAGAAGCTCGGCCAGCGGATATTTCTTGTTCAGCGGCACCAGCACGTCGCGCAATGCGTCATTGGTGGCATGCAGGCTGATCGCGAGCATGGTGCCGGTTTCACGCCCCAGCCGCTCGATCTCCGGAACCACGCCGGACGTGCTCACGGTGATCCGACGGCGGCCGATGGCAATGCCTTCGGGGTCGCAGATGATGTCGATGGC
>JALOSP010000171.1 GCA_025458365.1 Hyphomonadaceae bacterium | reverse complement strand
TGTTGCCAGCAAACACCTGGGCGCGGCCTTCGCTGTCGGTATCGTCAAACCGGCCTTCGGTCTGGGCCAATGTGACGAGCAGGCGCAAGGTATCGGGAATCAGGCGGACTTGCGCGCCGATCTCCAGGCCCGTCGTGCCGGCGTTGCCCGCATTGATCGTGCGCACCGTCACGCCTTCGCGCACCGAGGTCTGGAAGTTCTCGTAGTCGTAGGTGTAGGCTGCTGCTTCCAGTTGCAGCAATCCGTCCCAGGCAGTGCCTTTGAGGCCGACTTCCCATGATGTGGCAAGCTCTGCCGGAATGGTCTCGAACTCGCGCCTGGTGGCGTTATAGCTCAACACTTCGCTGCGCCGACCGCGCGCGACGCTGCCATAGACATTCCAGCTGTCGCCCAATTCATAACGGGCCACAGCCCGCCAGGTCACGCCGTCATAGCGCTCGCTGTCCTGCACGATGGCACCACCGGAAGTCAGGTTGGCAAACAGGCCCCCGCCGGTGATAGAGGACGGGCCGTTCAGCAACCGCCCGCGATAACCGCTGGTCTTGGCCTCCTGGGTCCAGCGTGCGCCAGCCGACAGCTCCAGCCGCTCGTTCACAGCCCAGGTGGCATCGGCAAACAGATCGACGGCACTGGTTTCACCCCAGTTCTGGAACTCTTCAATGTGGATCGGCTTGAAGGGTAGACGGGTGGGTGTGGTCAGAATGGTTCCCAAAAACGCATTGGTCGGGAAGTTCGGGAACTGGGCAGGCGGAAACAGCGCGGTCACGGGCCGCCCACTTGTGAGGGCGCCAAACAGGGCCAGCGTGCCACGTTCGTCATATTGGAGCGGAACCCGTTGCGAGCCATCCTCATGGAAGAAGGCAAAGCCGCCAAAGGCGCTGAAACCGGTGTCGGGCGTGTAGTTCAGGCGGATTTCCTGGCTCAACTGGTCGCCGCGGGCATCTTCGGCGAACAACAGGACCTGTTGGGCAAACCCGTCGGGATCAAAGACCTCCAGCGAATCAAAGCGACGGAACCCCGTAATGCTGCTGAGTGAGTATTGTTCGTCGAGGTCATGGCTGATCAGCAGGGTAACTCCTGCGACCGTGCGTTCCAGGCCCAGATCGCGCCGGCCTTCAAACCGGGAGCCGACCGGATCGGTGAAGGCGGACAGGGCAGCCGGGCTCCAGGGCAGCGTGGTGCCGCCCACGGGTGCATAGGCACCAGACTTGAAGCTCGTACCGCTCGGCAGGTCTTCCTGCCAGTTGACGATCAGGTCGGCCCGCGTGCGGCTGTCGGGCGTGAAGGCAAGCGACGCCCGCCAGGCGTTGACATCCTGGCTCATGAAGTCTTCACCGCCCAGCGCGTTTTCCACATAGCCGTCGCGTTCCTTGCGGACGCCCGCAATCCGCACGGCAAACAGCCCTTCAGCGACTGGCAGATTGACCGCAAACCTGCCCGAGACCTGGCTGAGGTTTCCCGCACCAAGCGCCAGTGTTCCGCCGAAATCACCATCAGGATCGGCCTTGCGCTGCACGAGGCTGATTGCCCCGATCAGGGCACCGCGACCGAACAGCGTCGATTGCGGTCCCTTGACCACTTCGATCCGCTCCATGTCATGCAATTCGACATAAGACCCGCGCGAGCGGGTGATCGAGACGCCGTCCTGAAACACCGACACGCGCGCCTCTGTGGATGCCGAGCCGTCATCGGACGTGATGCCACGGATCACGAAGCCCGGATTGTTCGGGCTCTGCTCCTGCACTTCAAGGCCGGGCACGAACAGGGCCAGATCATCGAACTGTTCGATGCCCAATTGCTGCAGCGTCGTACCGCTGTAGGCAGTAACGGCAACCGGCACGTCCAGCACCCGTTGCTCGCGCTTCTGTGCTGTCACCACGATCACTTCGGGTTCGCCCGCTGATGGGGCTGTCTGCGCCAGGGCAGGGGCTGCGCACAGTGCGGCAAGGCTGGCGGTTGCGAGGAGCGTCGCTGATGTGCGCGATGGGAAAGCGGGAGCAGCTTGCATGAGGGGAGGAGCCTTTGATTTCTGGATAAGCAGCGCGCCCCCTAGTCTTGTCTGATGACAACCCAATCGAGGTTTTGTGGCGCTCTCGATACAGGATTCACACGGGATTGCGACAGCCCAGGCAGAAGATCAAATTGCTTCTTGATGGAATCATCTAGACAGAAGCAATTTGATCAAATTCAGAAGTTTGGCGCGCAACTTCGTTTCCACGGAAACGAAACGCGCACAAGCCGCTGTTGCCAGCAAAAAAGCCGCCTTGGGGGCGGCTTCTTGGGTCAGCTTGACCGGGCAAGCGCTTACTTGCGGCCGGTGGTCCGCTCGGAGATCCGGGCCGATTTGCCGCGGCGGTCGCGCAGATAGTACAGCTTGGCGCGGCGGACCTTGCCTTTGCGGACCAGAACGATCGATTCGATCGACGGTGAGTACAGCGGGAAAACCCGCTCCACACCTTCACCAAACGACATCTTGCGCACGGTGAAAGCCTGATTGATGCCGCCGCCGCTACGGGCGATGCACACGCCTTCATAGGCCTGCACCCGCTCACGCTCGCCTTCCTTGATCTTCACATTCACCTTCAGCACGTCGCCGGGCGAAAAGTCGGGGATGGTCTTGCCTTCGGTGACGCGGGCGATTTCTTCCGCATCCAGCTGATCGATGATGGTCGTCATGGTCCTGTCCTTTGCACGATGCCAGGCTGGCGCCGGGTTCGCATTGATGTTGTTGTCAAAGGGTCCCCTGCTGGGGGTCCGGCTCTCACCGGACGGGCGCGCATACACGGGCAGGTGCGACTTGTCGAGGCGCGATGTCAGGGCTTCAGGTCAGGGCAGCAAATCCGGCCTGCGTTCTGCGGTATCGGCGCGCGCGCGCTCTTCCTTCCAGCGGGCGATCTTTCCATGGTCGCCCGATAGCAGCACTTCAGGGATCGCCATCCCCTCGAATTCACGCGGGCGGGTATAGAGCGGATGTTCCAGCAGCCCGTTCTCAAAGCTTTCCTCCACCGGACTGTCGGCATTGCCCAACACGCCGGGCAGCAGTCGTATGCACGCCTCCAGCAGCAATTGTGCGGCGACATCGCCGCCAGCCAGCACCACATCGCCGATGCAGATTTCCTCCATCTGGCGGGCCTCGATCACACGCTGGTCCAGACCCTCGAACCGGCCGCAGAAGATCACAGCCCCCGGCCCGGCGGCGAGTGCTCTGACCCGGTCTTGGGTCAAGGGTGCCCCGCGCGGGGTGAGGTAGATCAGCGGGCGCCCGTCTTGCGCCACGCTGTCAATGGCAGCCGCAGCGATGTCGGGCCGGATCACCATGCCGGATCCACCGCCTGCAGGCGTGTCGTCCACCACCTTGTGGCGGCCCTGGCCAAAGTCTCGCAAGGCCACGGTTTCCAGGCTCCACAGCCCGTCCTTCAAGGCGGTGCCCACCAGCGAAGCGCCAAGCACGCCGGGCCAGGCTTCGGGCACAAGAGTAATGATGGTGGCAGCGAATGGCATCGCCTGTCTCATGCCGGATGCGACGAGGCTGCGCCAGTGTTGTTTGATGTGGACCGTGAAACAAGGTTCACGATATCCAGACCCCGATGACCACAACCGCCTTCCTTGCCGCCGATACCGGCACCGGTGTGCCACCTGCCGACGTCGACTTCTCCCTGGAGTTGCTGGCAGGTCTGCTAGCCGACCAACATCCCGATCTGGCGGACCAGCGTCTGGAGCTGGTGGCCAGTGGATGGGATAACTGGATGGTGGCGATCGGGCCTGACCTGTGCGCCCGGATGCCGCGCCGGGCCGTGGCCGACCAGCTGATCGCGTCCGAACAGGCCCACCTGCCACGTCTTGCGCCGCATCTGCCGGTGCCCGTGCCGGTGCCAGTGCGCGTCGGCGTGCCGGGCAGGGGATATCCCTATCGCTGGAGCGTGCTCGGCTGGTTGCCGGGGCAGACGGTTGCGCGTGCCCCGCTGGCCGCCAGTCAGGGTCCTGCACTGGCGGGTTTTCTCAAGGCGCTGCACAGCCAGCCCGCCAATGGCCTGCCCGACAACCCGGCCCGCAATGGCGGACTGGACCGGTTTGATGGAGACGTCCGCACACGGCTGTCACGACTGGTTCCAGTCCATCCCTGGCTGGCGGCTCTGGCCGAGGCTGTCTGGACCCCCGCCCTGTCGGTTCAAGGCGCCGAAACGCCTGTCTTCCTGCATGGCGATCTGCATGCCCGCAATGTCTTGTGCGTCGATGGCATTCTGTCTGCCGTGATCGATTGGGGCGACATGACCTTTGACGATCCGATGTTCGATCTGGGCGCGGTGTGGCATCTGCTGGATGATGCAGGTGCGCGTGCGCAAGCGCTGGCTGGCTATGGCGCCGATACAGCTCTGATCACCCGCGCGCGAGCCTGGGCCATGCGGATCGGGCTGTTGCTGCTGGATACCGGCGGGCCGGACATGCCGGAACATGCGACCATGGGCCTGGCGACACTGGAGCGGCTGGCGGAGGATGCGGGGCTGAG
>JALOSP010000170.1 GCA_025458365.1 Hyphomonadaceae bacterium | reverse complement strand
GCAGCGCCAGCAGCGGCATCAGCGGCGCCAGCAGCAGCACCAGCAGCGGCGTCAGCGGCACCGGCAGCAGCGTCGGCAGCGCCTTCGACGGCGGCACCAGCGGCTTCGGTGGTGGCGGCAGCGGCATCAGCAGCAGCGCCGGTGGCGGCGTCAGCAGCACCAGCAGCAGCGTCAGCAGCGCCTTCAACGGCGGCGCCAGCGGCTTCGGTGGTGGCTTCAGCAGGCTTTTCGCCACAAGCAGCGACGCCAACGATTGCGGCCAGCGCGGTGGCGGCCAGAAGCTTCTTGAGCTCGATCATGGAACAGTTCCTTTATCCCCTACGCGCCAAAACTCTATGGTCGCGAGCCGGGCAGATAGAGAAGCCGCAAAAATCGCGCAAGTCCCGGTTCCAGACAGAAATGCATCGCGCGTTATGCGAAAACGCCGCATCGAAGGCCCTCAATCACGGCGCGATAACATAACTTGCTCGGAAACTGTCCCAAATTCAGACGGTTGCTTCCGAATTTGGAACCTCTTCCAGAAGCGAGGCAGTGTCGGCTCGCACAAGTGTGATGTCAAACAAAATGCAGCGGTCTGTTGCAAAGGGTGCTTCGAACCGTTCTTTGGCGCTTTGAAGCGAACTTCGCAATCCCTACTCGTTCGGCACCGCACCCAGTGCTTCCTCGAGTTTGGCGAAGCTGGGCTGAAGATTACCCGGCACCGATCCCCGGCCGATTTCCACCGAGACCTGAGCGGCGTTGCCATGCAGGTGGGCGACCAGCACGTCCATGATGATCTTGTAGAACTGGTGCTCCTCGTCGATCACCTGACCCAGCCGGGCCGCCATTGGCGCCACCATGCCGTAGGACAGGAACACGCCGAGAAAGGTGCCAACCAGTGCCTTGCCGATCATTTCGCCCAGCACGGCGGGCGGCTCGGAGATCGCGCCCATGGTCTTGATGATCCCCAGCACGGCAGCCACGATCCCCAAGGCTGGCAGACCATCGGCCATGTTCTGCAGCGCGTGCGCGGCGGAATGGGCTTCGTGATGGTGCTTTTCCAGCTGCTTTTCCATCGCGTTCTCGACCTGGTGCGGGTCGTCCAGGTTCATGGTCATCATCCGCAGGGTGTCGCAGATGAAGTCCACCGCATGATGGTCTTTCAGGATTTTCGGATAGCGCTGGAAGATCGGGCTTTCTTCGGGCTTCTCGATGTGGGCTTCCAGCGCCACGACGCCCTTGGCCTTCATGGTCTTGGTCAACGAGAACAGCAGCACCAGCAGGTCCTGATAGTCCTGACCCTTCCATTTCGGCCCGGCGGCGATCTTGCCGAACCCGGCCAGAGCCGCTTTGATCGTGGTGATCGAGTTGCCTATGATGAAGGCGCCGACGGCGGCACCCAGAATCATCATCAGCTCCATTGGGGCTGCCTTGATGATCACATCGAAATGGCCCCCGGCGAGCGCAAATCCGCCAAACACCATGCCGAACACGACAAGAAGTCCAATGACCAGGAACATGATCGACCCACCAAGGCTATTGTATTGTTTTGTTCTGACCCGTTCATAGAACAGGAAGCTTAACACCGGGTGCAGCAGGGGTTTCCAACTGGTTTCCAGACCAGTGATTGCCGCTGCGGCACGGGTGACAGGATGGCCGCACGCTGGTTAAGTCTGCGTGTCCGGGTCGCGCGTTCTGCTGCAGACCGGACCGGGAGCATGAAACCATGGCTGTGACGCCAGGTGCCTCATCCTTGCCAGCGCCTGTATTCCGGTTGCTGTTTGCCTGTCTGGCGATTGTCGGGATCGGCAATTCGATGCTGTTTGCCGTGCTGCCGCCAATCGCGCGTGAAATTGGCATGGCAGATTGGACTGTGTCTGCGATCTTTTCCCTGTCTGCGATCCTGTGGGTGCTGACCAGCCCGGTCTGGGGCCGGATCAGTGACCGGGCAGGGCGAAAGCCGATGATCGTGCTGGGTCTGTCGGCCTATGCGCTGTCCACCCTTCTATTTGCCATCGTGGCGTTCGAGGCGCTGGATGGCGGGTGGCACTGGGTGGTTGCAGCGCTGGCCATGACTGTGGCCCGCTGCCTGTTTGGCGGTGTCGGGTCTGCCACCAATCCGGCAGTGCAGGCCTATGTCGCCGACCTGACCCCGCCCGAAAACCGGACTGCCGAGATCGGCGCGGTGACGGCGGCTTTTGCGTTCGGCGGCGCGGCGGGTCCGGCGCTCGCTGCCATGTTGATCGCCAAGGCAGGATTGCTGGCCCCACTGTGGACGGTTTCGGCACTGGCTGTGGCAGGGGCGGTGGCAGCAGCGGCGTACCTGCCACGGGTCCGGGTGCTGGCCGGTGGCAAGCCTTCGCGCGCGCCCACCGGCCTTTGGAAACTGGCCATGCGGGCCAATGTCCGGCCCTGGTTGCTTTTCGGCGTCATCCTGTCGGCTGTCACGGCGGTGATGTTCCAGCAGCTTTCCTTCTATTTCATCGACACGCTCGGCGTGACACCCGTCGAGGGCGCCTCGCTGGTCGCCGTTGCGCTCGCGTGCGGGGCGCTGGCCCAGATCGTTGCGCAGATGGCGCTGTTGCCCCGGCTTCGCCTGTCGCCCCGTGGTCTGATGATCTCGGGAACCATCATCACCGCGCTCGGCACCGGTCTGACGGCATGGGGTGGGCAATTTGGAGTTCTGGTGTTTGCCCAATTCCTGATCGGGCTGGGTTTCGGCCTGGCCCGTCCGGGCTTCACAGGGGGCGCATCATTGACGGTCAAGCCAGAGGAACAGGGAGCTCTGGCCGGGCTCGTCGTCGCGTCGAACGGGGCAGGCTTTGTGGTCGCCCCGATTTTTGGCGCCGGGCTTTATGCCCTGATATCGCCGCAGGCGCCGTTTATCTTCTGCACGCTGGTTCTGCTCGGCCTGGCAATCTATGGCAGGACCAACAAGGCCCTGATCGCCAGTGCCGCCCGCAATGATGCGCTAACAGAGCCACCGCCGGACCATCCGGCTGGTTGACCTAGCGGGCTGCCCGCAGCCGCTCTTCCGCGACATCGCGGGCTTCAGGGTCACCCACATGCAGCCAGGCGCCCTCGATGCAAAGACCATGCAGACGCCCCGCCGGGCCCCATTCGTCAAACCATGTGCGGGCCAGCGACCGCTTGCCCGGTGCCTTCACCTTGAAGAAGGCCGTGTCGGTGACCTGCACCCCGGCATAGGCATAAGGGGCAGAGGCCGCCTCGCCGCGCCGCTTCAACGTGCCGTCATCATTCCAGAAGAAGTCACCCGGCCCGTCAAACCCGGTGGCGAGCGACAGATCGGCCAGCAGCAACAGGCCGTTCATCCGGGCTGGATCATAAGCCGCCATCAGGCGGGGCAAGGCGGTATCGTCCAGCCAGATCGCGTCGGCATTGCAGGTCAGGATCGGCCCGTCACCGAGATGGGCCAGGGCATGGATCAGCCCGCCCTCGGTCTCCAGCGGTTCGGCCAGATGATCCTCGCGCACGATGGTCAGCTTTGGTGCCCTCGCAGCACGGGCCTCAAGATGGGCAACCAGACGCGGCGCAAAGTGGAAGGCATTGACCACAGCATGGGTAATCCCGGCCTGTGCCAGCCGGTCGAGCATGTGATCGACCAGCGCGCGACCATCCACCTCCACCAGCGCCTTGGGCCGGTCATCGGTCAGCGGGCGCATGCGGGTGCCCAGCCCTGCGGCAAACACCATGGCCGTGGTGATCGGTGCGGTGGCGATTGGGGTAGCGTTCACCTTGCCCATCACGCAGCTTCCAATGCTTCGAGCGGTGCATGGGCTTCGATCCAGCCGCGCATCGGGGCCAGACTGTCATTCTTGAGAATACGCCGCAGATGGCCGACTTCGCGTGGCATGAAGGCGCGATACTTCGTCTTGCCGTCACGCGCGATCAGGCGGGAGAAGATGCCGATGATGCGCAAAGTGTTCAGTGCACCCTGCACTGCCAGTTCGTGCTCCAGCGTCGCCCTGTCAGTCCCGGTTGCTGCACAATAGGCCGCCAGAGCCGCCTCATGCGCCGCCGGTGACACATCGCGGCGGGCGTCGTGCAATAACATGGAAAAGTCCCAGGCCCGGTAGCCGTGTACCGCGTCTTGAAAGTCCAACAGACCAAGCCGGGCATGACCTGTCCTGTCGCCAAGCCAGAGGATGTTCTCGGCATGGAAGTCGCGCAGGGTAAAGGCGCGAACATGGCTTCCGGTGACTTCGCCGATCAGCGTGGAGCGAAGATCATGGAACTGGTCCTGGACCTTGTCGCTGTATTTCTGGGCGCCCAGCAGCACTGGCACCCAATCGACAAACAAATCCGCATTCACCTCCAGCGCCAGCCGGTCAAAATCGAGGATCGGCCACGGCCCCACGGGGGAGTTCACGGCTGGCGGCACCGGGGCGGCATGCAAAGCAAATGTTCGGCCACACCGACAAAAGCCTCGACCCGGCCGGCGGCCAGCCGCGACAGTGCGTTCCAGCCCATGGCGTGGCGGGTGCCGGAATCGGCATCGGGCGGGCAGGGTGCGTTCTCCAGCCCCGGCGGCGCCTTCATCAGGATCGCGGTACGATCCCCCAGCTTCAGCCGCTCATAGGATCGGGTGGAGGCGTCCTGGGCCAGCGGGATGCGCTGCGCGTCGGCAAAGCCCGCATCGCGCATCACGGCAAAGATCACAGATTCCAGCGCGTTCAAGGTCGTGCTTGCCTTTCAAGTGGGTGCAAACACGCCCGCCCAGCGCCCGATTGCCTCCGAATTGGCGCTCACTGCCGCAAAACGGGCGTTTGCGTCAAAGGAAAGCTGCACCTGCAGCACCTGACGCGGCAGGTACGGCCCCGCCCGATCCGGCCATTCGATCAGGCTGGCCGATTGGTCCAACGCCTCCCAACCCAATTCCCAGACCTCATCAGGGTCTTTCAGCCGGTAGAGGTCGAAGT
>JALOSP010000008.1 GCA_025458365.1 Hyphomonadaceae bacterium | reverse complement strand
GCGGCCCAGCTCGTTTCCAGCCACCTGCGGCTCGTCGCGAAGATCGCGATGGGGTATCGTGGCTATGGCCTGCCCGTGGCTGACCTCATTTCCGAAGGGAATGTCGGGCTGATGCAGGGCGTCAAGAAGTTCGAACCCGATCGCGGCTTCCGCCTCGCGACCTACGCGATGTGGTGGATCAAGGCCTCGATGCAGGAATTCATCCTGCGCTCGTGGAGCCTCGTCAAGATGGGCACCACCGCGGCCCAGAAGAAGCTGTTCTTCAACCTGCGCCGGATGAAGTCCAAGATGCAGGCGCTCGAAGACGGCGACATGCGGCCTGACCAGGTCGAGGAGATCGCCACCAAGCTTGCTGTCACCAATGATGAAGTGATCTCCATGAACCGGCGCTTGTCAGGCCCGGATGCATCACTCAACATCCGGGTGGGTGAAGACGGTGGCGCCGAATGGCAGGAATGGCTCTCATCGGACGAGCCCAGCCAGGAGACCGTCTATGCGGCGCGCGAAGAGTTCGATGAACGCGTGACCTTGCTGCAAGAGGCGATGGCCACCTTGAACGAGCGTGAGCGTCACATCATTCAAGAGCGGCGCCTGAAGGAAGATCCTGTTACACTCGAGGAACTGGCGGCTCATTATGCGGTCAGCCGTGAGCGCATCCGCCAGATCGAAGTGCGGGCTTTCGAGAAATTGCAAAAGGCGATGCAGGCAGTCGCCCGGGACCGCGGAGTGGTCTGAAGCGCGCATTCCCATTGGAAACTGCTAAAACCGGGCTTCGATTGTGCGGCAAGGCTGGCGATAGGCTTTGACTTTACGGCAGTCGCGGGTTTCAACACGCATGCCGGGTGCACGATGCGCTCGCTGGCCTGGCCATGCCGGGGACTTCGCAGAATTTCGGGGGATGAACATGTCTGACGACAACCAAGACGCTGGCAAACCTGCGGCAGCGAAAAAAACCACGCGCGCGACCAAAGCGGCCAAGGGCGCGCTGGGCGCGGTCGGCGGGCTGGTCGGAGGTGCTGCTGCAGCTGCAGCGGGTGCAGCCAAAGCAGCCGGTGAAGCCGCTGGCGAGGCTGTATCGAGTGTGACCGAGGCCGTCGGTGATGCGGCCGGTGGTGCCGTTGATGCAGCCAAGGGCGTTGCCGGGGCCGTGACGGATGCCGTTGGCGATACCGTGTCAGGCCTGACTGGCGCGGTCGGTGACGTGGCCGACGGTGCGGTTGATGCAGCCAAGGGCGTTGCCGGGGCTGTAACAGATGCCGTTGGCGATGCCGTGTCGGGCCTGACTGGCGCGGTCGGTGACGTGGCCGGCGGTGCGGTTGACATGGTCGGCAAAGGTGCCGGTGCAGCAGCAGGTGCTGGTGCGGCTGGCCTTGCAGCTGCCGGTGCGGTTGCAGGTGGTCTGGTCGGTGGCGTTGGCAAGGGGCTTGGCGCGCTGTCGGGGTCGGGTTCAG
Source organism: Hyphomonadaceae bacterium (assembly GCA_025458365.1). Lineage (GTDB taxonomy): Bacteria > Pseudomonadota > Alphaproteobacteria > Caulobacterales > Aquidulcibacteraceae > JALOSP01. The sequence goes on along the minus strand of JALOSP010000008.1, from coordinate 14,619 downwards.
ACTCGAGTGCAGCGGGGGCTTATGCCGGTCGCGGTCGCCTTGCTGGCGACGAGGAAGAAGTTGACCGGACCGGCGGTGGCTGGCTGGTTCCGCTGGTTGGGCTTGTCGGCATTGTCGGCCTGGCGTGGCTGGGCAGTTCGCTGTTCATTGGCAAAGCCCCCGAAGAAACGGCTGTAGCAGCGGCTCCGGCTGCGCCTGCAGCACCTGCTGTGCCTGCCTGGCTGACCGCAATCGGTGACAATCTGAAGGGCACCTTTGCCTGGCTCGGGCTGGGTGGATCGGCCACACAGGTGATCGCAAGCGGTACAGCCCCGGATCAGGCCGCCAAGGACACCGCCCTCGCCGACCTTCAGGCGGCATTGACCGCTTCGGCGGAAGGCAAGGATGCCCGGGTCATCGACAATATCGCGGTAACCGGTGCAACCGACACACCGGTTGGTGCAGCGCTTGCCGCACTGGGTCCAAACCCGGATGTCGCCGCCTGCCAGAAGGCCTTCGGTGACACGATGGCAGGACGCACAATCAATTTCACAACCGGTTCGGCTGTGATCAATGACAGCTCGCGTTCGCTGCTGAATGCGTTGACCGGAATCGCGTCCGCCTGTGCCAGCCACACGATCGAAGTGGGCGGTCACACCGATACGGTCGGTCTGCCCGAGAACAATCAGGCGCTGAGCCAGTCGCGTGCCGAAGCAGTCAAGGCGTTCTGGGTCGAGGCTGGTGTTGCGGCGACAACACTGTCTGCCGTGGGCTATGGCGAGGCCAAGCTGAAAGAACCGACAGCTGACCAGACGGCCAATGAAGCCAACCGCCGGATCGAGTTCACGGTGACGGCGGCAGGTGCGGCCCCCGCAGCCCCCGCAGCTCCGAGCGACGCGAAATAGTCCAGCGTTCCAAGTGATCGGATCAAGGGTGGTGCGTGTGCGCCACCCTTTTTCGTGGAGCGGCCTTGCATCTGAAATGTTGCAACGCAACAAAAAAGAAGCCGGGCGCGAAGCCCGGCTTTGTAAGGTATGCTAGGGAGGAAACGCCCTTGCAAAAGGGCATTGACGCTCTCGCGTCATGACCAAGATGGTCCTGGCATCCTGGGAAGTCAAACCGGCATGACGCAAGTGCGAAATGCGAATCTGCAATGCTCACTTGGCGAGCATATGCATTTAAGCCAGATCGCTCCGGGGCGAGGCTTACTGCCGGTAAAATGCCCGACAGAGCCGCTGGATCCTGTCAGAGAGCGCGCCGGTGCGCGCTCATGCCGCAGCAGACCCTCGCTCTTGATCACGCTGTTTTCTGTCAGACGGTTCCGTCCAAACGCAAATTGATCAAGAGGACTTGATCGGCCCGACCGTCTCGGTCACAGCCTGCGCACAAGACCTCGTCAGGACCAATCAAAGGAACCCCAGATGCCCAGCCTCGTGTTGATCCGCCACGGCCAGTCGCAGTGGAATCTCGAAAACCGGTTCACCGGCTGGCATGATGTACCGCTGACCGAGCGCGGCGAAGCTGAAGCCAGCGCCGCAGGCGCGCTGATTGCCGCGACCGGCCTCACCTTTGCCAGCACATTCACCTCGATGCAGACCCGCGCGATCCGCACGCTGTGGCTGGCATTGACCGCGATGGACGCATGTTGGCTGCCAGAGGAAAAATCCTGGCGCCTCAATGAACGCCACTATGGCGCGCTGACCGGTCTCAACAAGGCCGAGACCGCCGAGCGCCATGGCGCCGCCCAGGTGCACATCTGGCGCCGGTCCTATGACATTCCGCCGCCTGCGCTTGAAGCATCCGATCCGCGCCATCCTGCCCATGACGCGCGCTATGCGACCGTCCCGCAAGACCTTCTGCCTGCAACCGAAAGTCTGAAAACCACGCTTGAGCGGGTGCTGCCCTACTGGCAGGACACGATTGCCCCCGCGCTGGGGCAGGGCAATGTGATCATCGCCGCCCATGGCAACAGCCTGCGGGCGCTGGTCAAGCATTTGTTTGCAGTCCCTGATGCCACAATCACCGAGGTCGAAATCCCGACTGGCAACCCGTTGCTGATCGATCTGGATGAGGCGCTGCGGCCAGTTGGCGTGCGTTATCTTGATCCCGAGCGCGCAACACCGCTGCCCGCGCTGCCCTGATGTGCCCCGGTCTCGCCGATGACCGGTTCATGGCGGTGGCGGTTGCTGCCGCAGTCCCGCTCCTGGGCAGCACCTGTCCCAATCCGACCGTCGGCGCGGTGCTGGTGCGCGATGGTGAAATCATCTCTACAGGGGTCACACAGCCCGGTGGCAGGCCCCACGCTGAGGCCGTTGCCCTTGCCGCCGCCGGCCATGCAGCGCGCGGTGCCACCCTCTATGTCACGCTGGAGCCGTGCGCCCATGTCAGCCCGCGCGGGCCGTCGTGCAGCGCGGGCCTGATCGAGGCGGGCGTCGCTCGTGTTGTGGTGGCCATCATCGATCCTGACCCGCGCACCGCCGGTGACGGCGTGGCCCGCCTTGCAGCACAGGGTATCGCGGTATCCGTCGGTTGCCGGGCTGAGCTGGCCGGGGCGCTGCATCAGGGGTTCCTCACCCGGCTGGCAACTGGCAGGCCGATGGTCGCGGCCAGTGATGACGGGAATGGCTTCGAGGCGCCCTTCGCCCTTGGCCAGGGCGAGACGTTCGAGACGGCGCTGGACCGGATGGGTGGCGAGGGGTTCAGCCGGGTCTGGGTCCGCCAGGGCTCGCCTCTGGCGCTGGCCTTGGCAGGGCGGGGCTTGTTGATGGCCGACCGTGCAGCTGATCTGCGCGTCAGTCTTGCAGACCTGTTGCCCCCCGCCGATCCCGCAGCGTGGTGACGCGAGGCCTGAGCCGATCTCAACTGAGGGTTCAGTCTTGCCTGCTTGAAGCCCGCCGCCGGCTGACCGACACGTCATGGGGCTGGAGGGACATCCCGTGACTGCCGATCTGAAGCCGATCCATGATTCACGCAGCAAGGCTGAGGCTGCACTTGATTTGCTGGTGGAAGCCGCTGCGACACCGGGCGCGGTGCTTGCCAATTCGCTGTCGGCCGAAGACATGGTGCTGACTGATCTGTTGGTGCGCGCTGGCTTGCCGGTGCGGATCGTCACGCTCGATACCGGCATGCTGCCCGCCGCCAGCCACGAGTTGCTGGAGCGCGCCCAGGCCCACTTCGGGATCGAGATCGAGGTGTTTGCGCCCGAGGCCTCCGATGTGGCCGGTTTTGTCGCCGCCCAAGGCTCGGCCTACAGCTTCTATGACAGTCTGGAGGCACGCAAGACCTGTTGCGCGCTGCGCAAGGTGGTGCCGCTGGATCGCGCGCTTGCCGGTGCCTCGTCATGGATCACCGGCATGCGCCGTGAACAGGCCGATTCGCGCGCCGGGCTTCAAGCGCGTGAGCACGACCATGCCCGCAGCGTGCCGAAGTACAACCCGTTGGCAGACTGGTCATGGTCGGACGTGCTCGACTACACGGCCACCTGGGAGGTGCCGATCAGCACGCTCTATCAGCGCGGGTATGTCTCGATCGGTTGCGATCCCTGCACACGGGCGCTGAAACCCGGTGAACATCCACGCATGGGCCGCTGGTGGTGGGAAACCGACGCGGCGACCAAGGAATGCGGCTTGCACGTTTGATCAGGTCGCGTCTGGACGGATCTGTCCAGACGCACATTGATCTAGCGCTCGACAGTCAGCGCAACACCCATCCCGCCGCCGATGCAAAGTGTCGCCAGCCCCTTTTTCGCGTCGCGGCGGGCCATTTCGTGCAACAGGGTCACCAGCACGCGCGCGCCCGATGCGCCGATCGGATGGCCGATGGCAATGGCTCCGCCGTTGACGTTGACCTTGGCTGTGTCCCATCCCATGTCGCGATTGACCGCGATGGCCTGGGCCGCAAAGGCCTCGTTCGCTTCGATCAGGTCAAGGTCGTTCACCGTCCATCCAGCCTTTTCCAGCGCCTTGCGTGACGCCGGGATCGGCCCGGTCCCCATGATTGAAGGATCAACCCCCGCAGTAGCAAAGCTGGCAATCCGGGCCAGCGGCGTGATCCCGCGCCGGTCTGCTTCTGCAGCACTCATGATGACCAGAGCCGCGGCACCATCATTGATGCCAGAGGCATTGCCGGCCGTAACGGTGCCGTCCTTCTTGAAGGCTGGGCGCAGTGCCGCCATCGCTTCCACCGTGGCGCCATGCCGGATGTATTCGTCAGCATCGACGATGGTGTCGCCTTTGCGGCCCTTGACCGTGACGGGCGTGATCTCGCCAGCAAAATGCCCGGCCTTCTGGGCGGCTTCCGCCTTGTTCTGGCTGGCTGCGGCAAAAGCATCCTGCTCGTCACGGGTGATCTGCCATTGCTCGGCCACGTTTTCAGCCGTGGTGCCCATGTGATAGCCGTTGAACGCGTCCCACAGGCCATCGCGGATCATGGTATCGACCATGCCGAGATCGCCCATTTTCTGGCCCGCCCGCAAGAAAGCCGCATGGGTCGACAGGCTCATGCTCTCCTGACCGCCTGCAACAACAATGCCCGCTGCCCCGGTCATCACCTGCTGGGCTGCCAGTGCCACCGTGCGCAGACCCGACCCGCAGACCTGGTTGATCAGCCAGGCAGGTGCGCCGTCACTGACACCGGCCGCCCGGCTGGCCTGACGTGCCGGGTTCTGGCCCTGTGCAGCTGTCAAGACCTGTCCAAAGATCACTTCTTCTACCGCCCCGGCGTCGAGCCCGGCACGCGCGATGGCCGCACTGATCGCTGTGGCGCCCAGGGTATGGGCGGGAACACTGGCGAATGCGCCAGAAAACGAGCCCACAGCGGTGCGGGCCGCCGATGCGATGATAATATCTGTGCTGGCCATGGGTCGTTGTCCTTCCAAACGGGATTGAATATCAGCTGGCGCGTGCCAACCCTGTTTTGCGCTTGCTAACACTTCTGATGCAAGGATGCGACGCGTCCTGCCTGCGACAGACTGCCCATGCGGCATCGCGCCCCTTGCGCGGCCCATGTTGCAGCGCGACATGACGCTTGTACAGGGGGACGGTGTGGCTTCGGCTGGCCCGCGCGTGTGGCCGGTTCGGTCACCGTGTCCCGAAGCGCCGCAGACGGACATGACCAGACCATGAGCGAAACGATCATCATCAAGAAGTACGCGAACAGGCGCCTCTACAACACGGCGACCAGCACCTATGTGACTCTGGATAGCGTGGCGGCCCTGGTCCGTGACGGGCATGACTTTGTCGTTGAGGATGCTCGCAGCGGTGACGACATCACCCGGCAGATCCTGACCCAGATCATTGTAGAATCCGAAAGCGCGGGCGAGGGCCTCCTGCCTGTCGGCTTCCTGCGGGATCTGATCCGGCAGTACAGTGGTGGGGTCGGCGGGGTGCTTCCAGACTATCTCGACATGTCGATGAAGACCTTCACCGAGGCCAAGGACCAGTGGACCAAGGTGCTGACCGGAGCAGGGTCGCCGCAAGTGGTGAGTGACATGTTCAAGTCTGCCATGGATCGCAACCTTGCCCTGATGGGCGAGGCGGCCCGGTCGTTTCAGGACATGGTCCCCGGGGCCGCCGGGCTTGACGCTTTCTGGCCAAAGGTTGGCAGCACTGCCCGGGCCGGGTCAGCCGGCGAAGCACCGGAACGGACCTTAAAGCCCAATGCGGAACTGGAAGCCCTCAAGGCCCAGATGGCCGCAATGCAGGAACAGCTTGAGAAGCTCGCTGCGCGCGACCTGCCATCCTGATCAACCCCGCCCCGATTTCCCCAGACACAGTCAACCGCCGAAAACCCGTCGCAGCAGCTCGCTGGAGCGGCGGGCCGGATCAGACCGTATCGCACGCTCTTCCTCGCCAACGTATCGGAACAGCCCGTCCAACGCCTTGCCCACGGCAAAGCCGACAAACTGGTCCTTCAGGCTGCCGCTGGCTGTTTGCGACCGGCCAAAGATCGCACTTGCACTGCCGAGCTGGCGGCCATAGCGCGCCTCAACACCATCCAGTGCCTGGGATGCACCCGACTGGTCCATGCCTCCACGAACCGGAGGGGTGAAGATTTCGGTAAGTTGGGGACGGGTCCGCGTGTCCAGCAGCGTGGTTGCTGCCGTCGGGCCGCCGCGGACCACCTGGACGGCATCGGTAATCGTCAACCCGCGGATAGCGTCGCGGAAGATATCCACGGCCATGGGCGCTGCCGTTTCGGCACCCCGGTTGATCTTCAGTTGCAGGTCATCCAGCGGTGCTGACAGTCCGATCGGGCGCAGCCTGCGCTGGAGACTTCCTACCGAGCCGGGCAGCGGGATACGGACCGTCTGGTCGCCCCAATACCCGTCCACACGGCCCAGCCGCAAGGCAGAAGCAATCGCGCCATTGATCAGCGCCTCGCGGAGACCTGCGTCCGCATCAGCCGGGTTGAGGCTGGCGCCCCGCCGGTTCGACGCAGCGCCGAGCAAGCCTTCCAGAACGCGCCTTCCATCCTGGGCATAGGCCTGTCCGGAGAAAGCCGCTGCGCTGCCTGCCAGTGCGCCGGTCAACATGAACCTGCGGGACTGTTTGCGGCTTTCAAGTGGTGGATGCTGCATGGCACGTCTCCCTCTCGACAATCTGGCACAGTGTGCCACAACCATGGCCAAACACCAGCAGCGCGCAACGTTGGCCGGTTTTAAGGACCAGTGAGTGCAATAACCTGCCTGACCGGTCTGTAGTTCCTGCGTGCGGCGAATAGCTGAAGATGATGATCAGGAGCACACCCATGTTTGACGCCGACACCACCAGCACCTGTTTCAAGGTCACAATCGACAGCAATATCGCCCATATCCAGCTGAACCGGCCGGATGCGATGAACGCCATGAACCGTGCTTTCTGGAACGAATTGCCCGGGATCGTCCGGGAAATCGACACAAAGGCGCTGGCCCGCGTGATCGTGATCTCGTCCACGGGCAAGCATTTCAGCGCCGGCATGGACCTGGCGGTTTTCACGGACGGGGAGGGTGTGGCTGGTGCGCCGAGCAATGATCCGCATCTGCGCGGCGAGGCGTTCCGGCTGCACGTGAAGCATTTGCAAGACACGTTCTCCTGTCTCGACGAGGCCCGCATCCCGGTTCTGGTGGCGATCCAGGGGGGGTGCATTGGCGGAGCTGTGGACTTTGTGAGCGCTTGCGATATCCGCTGGGCAACCCGCGATGCCTTCTTCTGCATCCAGGAGATCAATCTGGGGATGACTGCCGATGTTGGCACCTTTCCGCGCCTGTGCAAGCTGATCCCGGAAGGCTGGATGCGTGAACTGGCCTATACCGGGCGGCGTCTGCCCGCTGAACGTGCCCGCGAGATCGGGCTGGTCAATGAGGTGTTCGATACCCACGACGCGCTGATGGCCCACGTCATGGAGACCGCGCGCGAGATCGCCTCCAAAGCGCCGCTGGCCGTGGCGGGGTCGAAGGTGATGGCGAACTACGCCCGCGACCACTCGATCCGCGACGGGCTGGATTACATCGCCACCTGGCAGGCCGGGATGTTTGCGCCGCCCCATATGATGCAGGCGTTCCAGGCCAAGGCCCAAGGCGGCGCGGCCCAGTTTGAAGGGTTGCTGCCGCTCAAGACTTCGATGTGAACATCCGGCCAGCGCTCACTACCTGGTCGATGAAGGCAGTTCAAAGTTACTGTTCTATAAGAGGTTTCTAAGCAGTTGCGTTAACCTTGCGGTCAATCTCGTGTGACAGCTTGGTGTCATGCCCATGACCCGGTCTATCAAATCGTGGATACTGACAGCGATCCTGTTCAGCCTGGCTGGCGCCTTGATCGGTGCTTTGCTGGCCAGTCATTCGATTCATCGCCTGAGTCAGGGGGCCGAGGCGATCAGCCGTTTCGAAAGGCTCTGGTCTGACGCGGTCGAAACTGACATCCGAGCCACCAACATGGCCCAGAGGAGCGTGCTCCTGCATGCCCAAGGCGATCTGAGTCGCTTTGAGGCAGCCAACGACCGGCGCGTGGACCAGTTGCTGGAAGCGGTCGCCAGTGTGCCCAGTGGCGCCTCCAGCGACACGGTGGCCGCGATCTATGATCTTGTCCGGCTGAAAGGCGAGATCGAGCTGGGCGCGGTGGCGTTTGCGGCCAATGGCCGGGCACAAACCGGCATCAGCATGTTGGTGGTTGCGCACTATGCAAGCCTCGCCGGTCATGCGGCCCAGGCTTTGAAGACGTTGCGGGATGATCTGACCAGCGCCCTTGCACGCGAACAACGCCAGGCTGGCCAATTCATGATCGCCAGTCTGCTGGTGCTGTTCCTTTGCGTGGCGCTCGCCGGTTCGTGCTGGTGGCGGGTTGGCAAGTTGTTTCGCGAACAGGCTGTCGAGCTGTCGCAAGCGCACCGTGAGCTGGGTGCCCATGCGGTCGAACTGGAGGTGCGGATCGCCGAGCGGACCAGCGATCTGGAAGCAGCCAAGTCCGCAGCCGAGGCAGCAGACCGCGCCAAATCGGCGTTCCTTGCGCAGATGAGCCATGAAATTCGCACGCCGCTGAATGGAGTGCTCGGCATGGCAGAAGCGCTGTCGAGGACGGCGCTCGATGAACGGCAATCCCGCATGCTGAGCGTGGTCCGAGAGTCCGGTTCGACACTGCTCGCTTTGCTCAACGATGTGCTTGACCTTGCCAAGATTGAATCCGGCAAGATGGAGCTTGAAAATATCCCCTTCCAGGCGGACTCCATTGTCCGGTCAGCCGAAGCCGTGTTCACCAGCCGCGCCCATGAGAAGGGCATCAGTCTGGCTGTGCGGGCCACAGGCGACGTGGATGGCTGGTGTCAGGGTGACCCAACGCGCCTGCGCCAGGTCTTGTATAACCTGGTGTCGAATGCGGTGAAATTCACTGAAAGAGGCGGTGTGATGATCGACCTCGACGTGTCGATGCCACACAAAGGCGTGCGGACCCTGTGCATTGAAGTGCGCGATACCGGGATCGGCATGGACGAGGAGGCACGCAGCCGCCTGTTCGACCGGTTCTCCCAGGCCGATGCCAGCACGACCCGCAGGTTTGGCGGTTCCGGGCTTGGGCTGGCCATCTGCCAGCAATTGATTTCAACCATGGGCGGCCGGATCGAAGTCGAGAGTCAGCCCGGCACTGGCAGCCTGTTTCGGGTGTCGCTGGACCTGCAAGTGGCACACCGGCCGCAATCTGTGGTGCTGTCGCCTCAGATCGGGTCTGCTGCCGCCGAGCAGGACAGCCTTGTACCCGCTGACAGTCCGGATGCTGGCGAGGCCATGGACGAGCCGGGCGGCCAGGACTTGCGGATCCTCGCGGCCGACGACAACGCGCACAACCGCCTCGTGTTGCAGCTGATGCTGGAACACATCGGCCTTGAGGCAGTCTTTGCCCATGACGGGGCAGAAGCGCTGGCCATGTGGGAGCAAGAGCACTTCGATCTGATCCTGATGGATATTCAGATGCCAGTGATGTGCGGTCACGATGCAACCCGCCAGATCAGGGCACGCGAGGCGGCAACTGGCAGACGGCGGACACCGGTGGTGGCCTTGACGGCCAATGCCATGACCCACCATGTGCGCGAGTGCCTCGATGCCGGGATGGATGACCATGTGGCCAAACCGATCCGGCCCGAGCGCCTGTTTGCGGCCATCGAGCAGGCGCTGAGCAAGCCAGAGACATGGGATCAGGGCCACGCCGCGGACCAATCTGCCACAGGATGAGCCTTGTCTGGCGTGGCGCAGCCAAACGCTCTATGAGGCCGGAAGACCCTGACCAGCCGAGCCGGACATGAGCCCAACTTCGCACACAGACCCGTCTCGCTTGCGCATCGCGACCTGGAATATCAACTCGGTGCGGTTGCGCGCTGGACTGGTTGAAACCATGATCGCCGCGTCTGGGGTCGATGTCCTTTGCCTGCAGGAAATCAAGTGCAGGGATGGAGAGTTTCCATTTGCCGCCTTGCAGGCCGCGGGGTTGAACCACATTCATGTCCGCGGCCAGAAGGGGTGGCATGGCGTTGCCATCGCATCACGGGTGCCGCTTGTTGCAGTTGACGGGCCGGACTTCTGCCGTGCCGGGGAGGCGCGGGTTGCCGCTGTGCGGATCGGCGACGGGGCGGGGCCTGAATTGCACTGTCTGTACGTGCCCGCCGGAGGCGATGAACCGGACACCGAAATCAATCCCAAGTTTGCCCACAAGCTGGACTTCCTCGACCGGATGCGGACCCATTACCGTGCCCGGGCAGGCGACAGCCTGATTGTCACCGGTGATATCAATGTGGCGCCCGAAGAACACGATGTGTGGTCGCACAAGGCCCTGCTCAAGGTCGTGAGCCATACCCCGGTGGAGACCGATATGGTCCGGGCGATCCTCGCTGAAGGCGCCCTGAGCGACGTGGCGCGGATGGCGCATGGCCCGCAGATCAAACTGTCAAGCTGGTGGAGCTACCGCTCGCCGGACTGGCAGAAGAATGACCGTGGCCGCAGGCTGGACCATATCTGGACTGGTGGCGCAATGACTTCGGCAGTCCAGCCGGAAAGCTTTTCGATTCTGCGAGATGCCCGAAGCTGGGACAGGCCAAGCGACCATGTTCCGGTGTGGGCGGACTTCGTGCTGTAGGGCGCGTTTCGAACCAACGGGAAGTCACACGCTCCACACGCCCGGTTCCAGGCCCGCCGCCCGGCAAGACCGGTGTCAGATCAATGTGCTCCGGTTTTGATGGAATCATCGAAACAGGAGCACATGGATCTAGACCATCCTGCCGTTTCCATGATACATCATGATGGTCTAGTATCCGGATGTAGCATCGTTTTATGTCGAAAACCGGTTCCCGCTTTTCGGCACGATACACTAGCCTGAGACCGCGTGCGCCCGACCCGAACTTGTCCTGGCTGGTGCTGCAGCCAGGGCCTGCGGCATGCCAGGGTCGGCCCGGCGGTAGGACAGGGCCTCGGCAATATGGATCCGGCGGACATCGGCCACGCCATCGAGATCGGCGATGGTGCGGGCCACTTTCAAGGTGCGGTGATAGGCCCGCGCCGACATCCGCATCGCATCGGCAGCGCGTCTGAGCAGTTCCAACCCGGCAGCATCTGGCGTTGCAACCTCATCGAGGGCCGATCCAGCCAGCGTCGCATTGGTCGTCCCGACGATGGCACCGTTTCCGCCTGCCATCAGCGCCTCAGCCCGCTGTGATTGCAAGGCTCTTGCCGCAGCGACGCGTGCTGCCACGTCTGCACTGCCTTCGCTGGCAGGTGGTGCGGCAAGGTCTGCCGCGCTGACCGCCGGAATGTCGAGCTGGATATCGATCCGGTCAAGCAGCGGGCCTGAGATGCGGGACTGGTAGCTCATCATGCACTTGGGAGCCTTGCCGCAGGTCCGCCCTGCGGCAGCGCCGCAACGGCAGGGGTTCATGGCGGCCACAAGCTGGAATCTGGCCGGGTAGGTGACGTGGCGGCTGGCCCTTGCAACAACGACTTCGCCGGTTTCCAATGGCTGACGCAAGGCGTCCAGCGCTTGGCTGTGGAACTCTGCCAGTTCATCGAGAAACAGCACCCCGAGATGGGCGAGCGAGACTTCGCCCGGCCTTGCCCGCGGTCCTCCGCCAGTCAGCGCTGCCATCGACGCCGAGTGGTGCGGTGCCCGATAAGGGCGGCGCCGGGTCAGACGTCCGCGCTCCAGCATGCCGGCGACCGAATGGATCATCGAAACATCCAGCAATTCGCGCGCATCCAGCGGTGGCAGAAGTCCGGGCAGGCGGCTGGCCAGCATGGATTTGCCTGCGCCGGGTGGTCCGACAAACAGCAGATTGTGGCCGCCTGCAGCGGCGATTTCGAGTGCCCGCTTGGCCTGTTCCTGTCCGCGCACATCTTTCAGGTCGGGGCCTGCACCCCCTTCGTCCAGTGCGCCACGCATGGCTGCGTCCAAGGGTGCGATGCCGCGCAGATGGTTGATCGCCCCCATGAGCGAATGGGCAGCCAGAACCTGTCCGCCAGACCATGCCGCCTCTTCTGCAGCGCCTGCAGGACACATGAGGGTCAAGCCCTCCGCCACACTGGCCATGGCAGCGGGCAGGGCGCCGGCGACAGCTTGCCAGCTTCCATCCAGCCCCAATTCACCGATTACGGCCAGCCGTTCTGTCGCGTCAGACGGGATGACCCCCATTGCGGCCAGAATGGCGATTGCGATTGGCGCGTCATAATGCGCGCCTTCCTTGGGCAGGTCGGCAGGAGCGAGATTGACAAGGACCCGCTTGGCCGGGATCGCCAGGCCGATGGAGGCGAAGGCCGAGCGTACACGCTCGCGGCTCTCGGCCACCGCCTTGTCGCCCAAACCGACAATCGAGAAGTAGCCCAGCGTTCCGCAATCGGTGATCTGGACCTGCACATCAACGCGCCGGGCCTCCACACCATTGAATGACCAAGTGACAACCCTTGCGACCATCATTCCGCCCCCGAAACTTCCACAACCGGGAAGCATAAGCAGAACATATCATGATCAAAAAAAGATCATAGGGTGTATTTTAACTGATTCTGCCCGCGTCCGTCCTGTGGACTATCGCTGAACAGTGATCATCCAGGCTGGTTTTGGCGCCCGGTACCGACCCGTGTGCCAATCGCATCCCACATCAGGGCGGTCGCATCAACCCCCGTCATGGACATGATGGCCCGTGCACCTGTTGGCGATGTGACATTGATCTCGGTCAAGCGCCCGGCGATCACGTCGATCCCGACAAACAGCAAGCCGCGCTCCTGCAGCACAGGGCCTAGCCTGGCGCAGATTGCCCTGTCCTGATCGCTCAATTCGGCATGGGCAGGCTTTCCCCCCGCCGCGAGATTGGAGCGGATATCGTCACCTTGGGGAATCCGGTTGAGCACGCCGACCGGTTCGCCATTCACAATCAGGATCCTCTTGTCACCGGCAAACACGTCAGGAATGAAGGCCTGGACCATCACCGGCTCGCGCGATGTGCCAAAGAACATGTCCAGCAAGGCGCCCAGATTGCCGTCACCGGGCTTGATCCGGAACACACCTGCTCCGGCATTGCCGAACAATGGCTTGACCACGATATCCTTGTGGACGTCGAAGAAGCTGCGGATCGCGCTGCGATCCCGGCTGACCAGTGTCGGCGGCATCAGGTCTGCAAACATCAGCGGGAAGATTTTCTCCGGGCTTGAGCGCACCCAGAACGGATCATTCACCACAAGCGTTGTGCCTTTCAGGCATTCCAGCAGATGGGCGGCGGTGAGGTAGGCCATGTCGAATGGCGGATCCTGTCGCATGAGGACGACATCGACGTCCGATGCCAGATCCAGCATCACCTCGTCACCCATGTTCACATGATTGCCAGGCTCGTCACGCACTGTGACAGGGCGCGCGGGCGCCATGATCCGTCCTTGATGCCAGCCCAGCACTCCGGGGCCATAGACCCACAGCCTGTGGCCGCGGGCCTGGGCGGAGAGGGCCATCGCAAAGGTCGTATCGCCGCCAATCGATATGGATTCGATCGGATCCATCTGGATCGCAACGCGCAGGGGTCCGGTCATCAGTCACTCATGCTTGTGATACGCCATCACTCTGTTATGCGACGCGTCAGCGCGCTGCAATGTGCGGGATCATTGATCGCCTGTCACGCGGCGCGATTGGCAGGGGAGGGGGAAGCCGCAGTGCAGGACCACGCAGCTTTCCTCGCGGCAGCTTTCGGGCCTTTCGTGCAAGAAGATGCCGCGGTGTTTGCCGCTGCCGCGACAGCTTTGGCTATGCCCGAGCACCGTGTCGCCCTGTTCTTCACGGTCTGGGCTGGACTGTGTGCCTCGGATGTCTGGAAATACTGGGTTGGCAGGCTGGCCCACGCCCATGCCTGGGCGGCACGTCTGGCGTCCAAACCGGCGGTCAGCACGCTCGGTGATACCGTCAGGAACCGGATCGGCATTGCCATGATGACGGCACGCTTTGTGCCGGGAACGCGGATCCCGCTCTATCTGGCTGCCGGCTGGTTCAAGGTCGGGTTTGTCCAGTTCCTGGCCTGGATGACGGCATCAGCCGGGCTTTATGTCGCGGTCGCATTTGCCGCGCTGCATGCTCTGGGCAGCATCGCCGGGCCCATGGTCGTCGCCCGGGCGGGCTGGGCGCTTGCTGCTCTCGTGGTTATGGGTTTGCTCATGGTTCTTGCAGTGCGCTGGTGGCGCGGGCGCGCGGCGGTTTGACGCCTGGTTGTGTCGGCTCAGCCCTTTTTCACCGTGTCGAATTCCGCATCCAGCGACTGTTCCAGCAGCTTCAGATCGATTTCCAGGCTGCGGATGTCGGTTCCGTTGATTCGGGCCACAAAGTCCTCGAACGCGTCAGCCAGCCGCGAGAACATCCCGTCGATTTCGCCTTGATGGGCAGTGTTGCCGGTGCCGGCCACCTCGCGCCGGGCATTCAGCAACTGCGCTGCCGACGGTAGGTAATAGGTGAACATCCGTTGCACATGCGACAGGTTGGACGGGTCTTTCTCCAGCGAGTCCACCACGGCGCGTGTTGCCTTGTCCATCCGGCGCAGATCGTTGCCCAACGTGCCGTCAGCTGCACTCGCCGCGGCTGACAATTGGGCTCGCACATCGGAGGTCTCGCGGATCAGGCGGGCGTGGGCGGACGGATCGGGGTTGGCCGGGGACTGATTGACAGG
>JALOSP010000169.1 GCA_025458365.1 Hyphomonadaceae bacterium | reverse complement strand
CGACGCGGACATGAAGAATTCCGGGGCGAGCCCGTTTGCTGGCTCGATCACGGCAGCCCTGTTCCTGCAGAAGTTCGTGACAGCACCGCGCTGGATGCATCTGGACGTGTTCTGCTGGAACCCCAAGGATCTGCCTGGCAGGCCGCGCGGGGGTGACGTTCATGCGGTGCGGGCGCTGCATGCCATGCTGGTCAATCTGTACCCGACCCAGACGTCACAAGCGCCTGCCTGATGCGGCTAGGCGTCTGCTATTTCCCCGAACACTGGCCGCGCGAACGCTGGGAAACCGATGCCGCCATGATGGTGGAGGCTGGCATCTCGCAGGTCCGGATCGGGGAGTTCAGCTGGATCAATTCGGAACCTGAACCGGGGGTCTATGCCTTCGACTGGTTGGAGGATGCTCTCGGCGTGCTGCATGCGGCAGACCTGCAGGTCATGCTGTGCACGCCCACGGCCACACCACCCAAATGGCTGGTGGACCAGATGCCCGACATGTTGGCCGTGGGAGACGATGGACGGGTGCGCGGCCATGGATCGCGCCGCCATTATTGCTTCTCCCATCCCGGCTACAGGGCAGAGGCTGCCCGGATCACGCGTGTGCTGGCGGAGCGTTATGGCACTCATCCAGCCGTGATCGCCTGGCAGACCGACAATGAATTCGGCTGCCATGACACGGTGGAAAGCTATTCCTCAGCGGCGGCGGCAGCTTTCCGGGTCTGGCTTGCGGCCCGGCACGGCACGATTGATGCGCTCAATGCCGCCTGGGGAAATGGCTTCTGGAGCATGGCCTATCGCAGCTTTGACGAGATCGACCCGCCATCAGGCACCGTCACCGAAGCCAATCCGTCCCACCGGCTGGACTGGCAGCGCTTCTCGTCCGATCAGGTGGTGAGCTTTCACAAGGCCCAGGCCGACATCATCCGCGCCCACAGTCCAGGCCGCACGATCACCCACAATGCCATGGGCATGTTCACCGCCTTCGATCACTTCGATCTGGGGCGAGAAACCGATTGCCTGACCTGGGACAGCTATCCGCTCGGCTTCCTGGAGACGTTTCGCTGGCCGGACGCGGTGAAGGCGCGCTTTCTGCGTCAGGGACACCCGGACTTCACCGCCTTTCATCACGACCTTTACAGAGCCTGTGGCCGTGGTCGCTGGCAGGTGATCGAACAGCAGCCCGGCCCGGTGAACTGGGCAGCCTGGAACCCCGCCCCCCTGCCCGGCATGGTGCGAGCCTGGACCATGGAAGCCTGGGCCCATGGCGCCGAAGCCGTGTCGTGGTTCCGCTGGCGCCAGGCGCCGTTTGCCCAGGAGCAGATGCACGCAGGGCTGCTGCGGCCCGATGCATCCCCGGCCCCGGCATTGGCTGAGGCCCGGCAATGTGCCGATGATCTGGCGGCCTTGTCCGGCCCGGCGAAGCCGACGCAGGCACAGGTTGCCCTGATTGTGGACTATCCTTCGGTCTGGTCCACCACTATCCAGCGTCAGGGCCGGGATTTCGATCCCCTGGCGATTCTGCTGGATGCCTATGCCGCCGTGCGGCGCTTGGGGCTGGACGTGGATGTGGTGCCCGTGTCTGCCGATCTGACCGGTTATGAACTTGTGTTCATTCCACACCTGCCAATCTGGCCGGAAGAATTGAGTGCGCGCCTGGAGGCCAGTGCTGCGTCGGTCATCGTGCTGTCACGGGCGGGATCGAAGACGCCGGACCACCAGATTCCGCCGGGTCTGGCTCCCGGCGGATTGCGCGACTTGATCGATATCCGGGTCACTCGGGTTGAAAGCCTGCGGCCCGGTGTGACCTGTGGAGGTGCAGGCCTGACGGGCAGCCGCTGGCGTGAGGAGATCGAGAGTCCTATTGCATCGGCGGATGGCAACGGGCTTTGGTATCGCAATGACCGGGTCGATTATCTGGCGACCTGGCCGGATCGGGCGCTGCTGGAGGCCGTGCTGCTGCGCCGGTTGCGAGAACGCGGGATCGAGGCACTCGCCCTGCCCGATGGCCTGCGGCTGCGGCGCCGCGATGGCTGGCGGTTTGCAGTGAACTACGAGGCGCACAGGCTCGATCTGCGTGATCACGTGCCGGGTGCTGACGGCTTTGACTATCGGGTAGGCGGGCCGGAGTTGCCGCCTGCCGGGGTCGCGATCTGGCGGGAATAGGCTCGGCTCACAAAGGAGCGCGGGCTTGCAGCCCGCAGTTTGCGCGCTGGAAGCGCGCGCTCCACGGGCCTATCCCATTCCGATCGCAGCCGCCACAGCCGCGCGCCAATCGGCAAGCTCCCGCTCGCGCACATCAGCCGCCATCACCGGCGCCAGCCGGGTCGCACTGACTGATGGAGCGCCCAGTGTCTCAAGATCGGTCCAGCCCAGTGCCAACGCAGCCGCATTGGCAGCGCCGCGCGCCGTCATCTCCAGATCAGCCGGGCGCTCCACGGGCAGAGTGGTGAAGTCAGCCAATGCCTGCAGGAAGACATCATTGGCGACCATACCGCCATCGACGCGCAGCACGGCCAGGTCGATCCCGTCTTGCGCCAGTGCGGCCAGAAGGTCAGCCGTCTGGAAGGCCGACGCTTCCAGCGCCGCGCGCACCAGATGCGCCTTGGTCGTGCCCCGCCCGATGCCGCTGATCAGGCCACGTGCGCCCGGGCACCAATGTGGTGCGCCCAACCCTGTGAAGGCTGGCACCAGCCGCACCCCGGCAGAGTCCGGCACTGAAGCGGCAATCCCGCCCGTCTCGTCAGCCCGCACGAACAGGCCAAGCCCGTCGCGCAGCCATTGCACGGCTGTACCCGCGTTCAGGATGGCACCCTCGACGGCATAGGAGGTCTGCCCCTTGATGCGCCACGCCACGGTGGTCAGCATTCGGCTGGTGGAGGCGATGGCCCGGCTGCCCGTCTGGCTCATCAGGAAGGCGCCGGTGCCATAAGTCACTTTGGTCTGGCCTGGCGCCACACAGCCCTGCCCGAGAAGTGCCGCCTGCTGGTCACCAACCACGCCCGAGATCGGTACCGGTGTTCCAAACAGGCTGGTTTCGCCAAAGCTGCCGACCGTATCGCGCACTTCCGGCAGCAGGGCGCGCGGAATGTCGAACACGGCAAGCAGTTCATCTGACCAGTCGCCGGTGTGGATGTCATAAAGCCCCGTGCGGCTGGCGTTGCTGGCATCGGTGGCGTGCACTGCTCCGCCGGTGAGGTTCCAGATCAGCCAGCAATCGACTGTGCCGAACGCCAGCTTCCCGGCCTCCGCCTGTGCGCGCAAGCCTTCGATACTGGACAACATCCAAGCCAGTTTGAAGCCGGAGAAATAAGGGTCCGCCAACAGGCCGGTGCGCGCTGTCAAGACGGTCTCGCGCCCATCGGCCCGCATCGCCGCGCACAGATCAGCGCCGCGCCGGTCCTGCCAGACCATGGCCGGCGCCACGGGTTCACCGGTCGCCCGGTCCCAGACAATGGTTGTCTCGCGCTGGTTGGTGATGGCAATGGCTTGGGGCACGCGGCCGTCAGCAGCAGCCAGCGCCATGTCACGCGTGGAGGCCCAGATCAGGCTGGCATCCTGCTCCACCACATCGGGCGCTGGTGATACCAGCGGCACCTCCAGCTGGCAGAAGCGACCGCGCTGCAGGTCGCGGTCATAAAGGGCAGCGCGGGTGGACGATGTGCCCTCGTCGAGCACCAGGATCGTATCAGTCATGCGCCTATCGTGGCGGCGCCATGGCCGGTCTGTCAATCATCCCGCCATGTGACGGGGCCGGTCAGCCGCCGCGCAAATGGGCCAGGCCCTGTTCCAGATCAGAGATCAGATCGGCAGTGGCCTCCAGCCCGATTGAAAGGCGCACCAGCGGCCCGGCCCCAGGCCATTTCACTGCCGTGCGGCGGATTTGCGGGTCACACGGCAAAGCGAGGCTCTCATAACCGCCCCACGAGAAGCCCAATGAAAAAAGGTTCAGAGACTCGACAAACCGGTCCACCGACGCAGCTGGAACGGGCTGCAGGATAAAGGAGAACAAGCCCCCTGCCCCGGTGAAGTCCCGCGCCCAGATCGCATGGCCCGGTGCGCCAGGCAGTGCTGGATGCAGGACTTCGGCCACTTCAGGCCGGATGGAAAGCCAGGCCGCGATCTCGCGCGCGCTCTTGTCTTGGGCTTCCATCCGCACGGCCAAGGTGCGCAGCCCGCGCAGCGTCAGCCAGCACTCTTCGGCTGCCGTCCCCATGCCCAGCAGCCGGTGCATGTTCAACAGCCTTGCCAGCACGCCAGGGTCGGACACGGTCAGCGATCCGGCCAGCACATCGGAATGCCCGGCCTGATACTTGGTCAGTGCCTGCATGGAGATATCGACCCCATGGGCCAGCGGCTTGAAGAAATGCCCGGCTGACCAGGTGTCGTCGATCAGGGTGATCACACCACGCTGGCGGGCCACAGCCGTGATCGCGGGCACATCCTGCATCTCGAAGGTCAGTGATCCGGGGCTTTCCAGCACGATCATGGTTGTGCGCTCAGTGATCAGCGCACTGATGCC
>JALOSP010000168.1 GCA_025458365.1 Hyphomonadaceae bacterium | reverse complement strand
CCAGCCGGAGACTGTGATCGGGATCACCGGCACCAATGGCAAAAGCTCAACGGTAGACTTCTTGCGCCAGATCTGGACGGCCTGCGGCTATCAGGCTGCAAGCGTCGGCACGCTGGGTGCCATCGGCCCGTCTGGCCGGATCGACCTGGGCTTCACAACGCCTGACCCGATTGCCCTGCATGCCACGTTGCAACGGCTGAAGGCTGAAGGCATCACCCATGTGGCGATGGAAAGCTCGTCCCATGCGCTGGACCAGTACCGGATGCACGGCGTTGATCTGGCCGCTGCCGGGTTCTCCAACCTGACCCAGGACCATCTCGACTATCACGGCGACATGGATGGCTATCGGGCTGCCAAACTCAAGCTGTTCACCGAATTGCTGGCGCCGGGCAGGCCCGCCATCGTCAATGCCGACGCCATCGAGGCGCCTGCTTTCGAGGCGGCGGCCATCGACAGGGGACTGGACCTGAAACTGGTGGGCTGGCGCGGCGACTGGCTGAAGATCGCCGAGCTGTGGCCGAAACCTGCGAGCCAGCGGCTCGATCTGCGCTATGAAGGCAAGATTCACCCGGTCGAGATCCCGTTGATCGGTGAGTTTCAGGCTCTGAATGCGGTAATGGCAGCAGGCTTTGCCCTGTCGTTGGGTGCAGACCGCGATGCGGTGTTTGCAGCGATGACGCGTCTGGAACCTGTCAGTGGACGGATGGAGCATGTCGGGGCTACGGCAAGCGGTGCCCATGTGTTTGTGGACTATGCCCACACGCCTGATGGACTGGACGTGCTGTTGCGCGCGGCGCGTCCGCATGCACCCGGCCGCATCGTTCTGGTGTTCGGTTGCGGCGGCAATCGTGACACGACCAAGCGGGCCAAGATGGGTGCTTTGGGGGCCAGGTTTGCCGACGTGGTGATCGTGACCGACGACAACCCCCGCAACGAGGATGCCGCAGCGATCCGGGCCGAGGTTCTGTCCGGTTGTCCTGGCGCCATGGAGATCGGCGACCGGGGCGAAGCGATCCGCACGGCCGTGGCTATGCTGCAAGCTGGCGATGCACTTCTGATCGCTGGCAAGGGCCACGAGACCGGCCAACTCGTGAGGGGTACTATCCTGCCGTTCTCCGATCAGGAAACAGCCATTGCCGCCATCGCAGCGACAGGTGAGGCATGAGTGCGCTGTGGACGGCAGCCGACGCTGCGCGTGCCACGGCTGGTGAAGCGCGGGGGAACTGGACGGTCAGCGGCGTCAGCATCGACAGCCGCGACATCAGCCCGGGCGATCTGTTCGTGGCCCTCAAAGTCGGACGCGATGGCCATGATTTCGTGGCCGGGGCGCTGGCGGCAGGGGCAGGCGCTGCCCTCGTCAGCGACCCGACCTGTGCGCCTGAAGGTGCGCCGTTGCTGGTTGTCGGCGACTCTCAGGTCGCGATGGAGAACCTGGGTGTGGCGGCAAGGCGCCGTAACGTGCTGGCCCGGCGCGTGGCGATCACCGGATCGGTCGGCAAGACCACGGTGAAGGAAATGACGGCTGCCGCACTGGGTGCCAGCGGCCTGACCCATGCCTCGGTCAAGTCCTACAACAACCATTGGGGTGTGCCGCTGACCCTGGCCCGGATGCCCGCCGATGCAAGGTTCGGCGTGTTCGAGATCGGCATGAACCATGGCGGGGAGATTTCCCGCCTGGTGCCGCAGGTGCGCCCGCATGTGGCGGCCATCACCATGGTGGCGCCGGTCCATATCGAGCATTTTGCCGACGAGACCGGCATCGCCGATGCCAAGGCGGAAATCTTCCTGGGCATCGAACCAGGCGGCTTTGCGCTCCTGCCCGCCGACAATCCCCACGCGGCGCGCCTGATGCGCCGGGCGGCGGATGTGGACGCGATTGACATCGTCACCTTTGGGCGGGGCACGACGGCGGATTCACGGATCGTGACCGTGCAGGACGATGGCAGCCGTCGGATCGTGACAGCCTCGGTCCTGGGCCAGACTGCGGAATGGGTCATCAACGAGCCGGGCGAGCATTGGATCGACAACAGCTTGTGCGCGCTGACCCTGGCCAAGCTGGCGGGCGGCAGTCTTGAAGCCGCAGCCCATGCATTGTCAAAGTTCGGCGCCATTGCGGGGCGTGGTGCGGTGACACATATCGCCCTGCCGGATGGCGGAACAGTGACGCTCGTGGATGAGGCCTACAACGCCAACCCTGCTTCGGTGGCAGGCGCACTCGCCACGCTTGCAGCCCGGCCCGGACAACGGCGGATAGCAGTTCTCGGCGACATGCTCGAATTGGGTACCAATGAGAACGCCTATCACGCCCGTCTCGCCGACCATATCAATGGCCGACCGATCGATCTTGTCTTCACAGCCGGGCCGCGCATGGCGCATCTGCATGAGGCCCTAGCTGCAAACCAGCGTGGCACTTGGGCGCAAACAGCCCAAGGTGTGGTCGCCGACGTGCTTGCTGCCCTGCAGGATGGCGACACGATCATGGTCAAGGGGTCAAATGGCTCAAAGACTGCTGTTGTGGTGCAGGCGATCGCTGCGCTCGATACCGGCGCGAAAGGGGGCTGAGCGTCATGTTGTACGAATTGCTGGGCGACCAGTTGAACATCCTGTCCTACATCACCTTCCGCACGGCAGGTGCGGTGGTGACAGCGGCGCTGATCCTGTTCATCTTCGGAAAGCCGATGATTGGCTGGATGCGGGTCAAACAGGGCAAGGGACAACCGATCCGCTCTGACGGACCGGAAAGCCACTTCGCCAAACGCGGCACACCGACCATGGGCGGGGTGATGATCCTGGGGGCCGTGCTGATCTCGTCGCTGATCTGGGGCGATTTGCGCAATCCTTACCTTTGGATCCTGATCGGCGTGACCATTGGATACGGACTGATCGGCTTCATCGACGACTATCGCAAGGTGACCAAGCAAGGCACAGACGGGCTGTCGTCCAAGATCCGGCTGGCCGCAGAGTTCGGGATCGCATTTGCCGCAGTGGTGGCCATCTCCCATCTGCAGAACACCGCGCCGGGCGCACCGGAGAATTTCGGCACGTCGCTGGCGCTGCCGTTCTTCAAGGATATCCTGATCAATCTGTCGTGGTTCTCATTCATCTTCGGGATGCTGGTGATCGTGGGGGCTGGCAATGCGGTCAACCTGACCGACGGGCTCGACGGGCTGGCGATCATGCCGGTCATGATTGCTGCGGCCACCTTCGGGCTGATCGTCTATCTGGTCGGCAACTTCAAATTTGCTGACTATCTTCAAGTCCATTTCGTCCGCAATGTCGGAGATACCGCTATCATTCTGGGTGCGGTCGTCGGGGCAGGGCTGGGCTTTCTGTGGTGGAACGCGCCGCCCGCCCAGATTTTCATGGGCGACACCGGATCGCTGGCTCTGGGCGGGCTTTTGGGCGTCACGGCAGTGGCCACGAAGCACGAGTTCGTGCTGGCGATTGTTGGCGGCCTGTTCGTGATGGAAGCCCTTTCGGTGATCATCCAGGTCGTGTCCTTCAAGCTCACCGGCAAGCGCGTGTTCCGCATGGCCCCGATCCATCACCACTTCGAGAAGAAAGGCTGGGCTGAACCGACCGTGGTCATCCGGTTCTGGATCATTGCCACCATTCTGGCTCTGGTCGGACTGACCACTCTCAAGCTGCGCTAGGCTGATGTTCCCGGTCACCACCTTTGCAGGCAGGACAGTCGCCGTGTTCGGCCTTGCCCGCAGCGGCCTTGCAGCGGCACGGGCGCTGCAGGTTGGCGGCGCCCGGGTCCTTGCCTGGGATG
Organism: Hyphomonadaceae bacterium; assembly: GCA_025458365.1. Taxonomy (GTDB): domain Bacteria; phylum Pseudomonadota; class Alphaproteobacteria; order Caulobacterales; family Aquidulcibacteraceae; genus JALOSP01. The sequence goes on along the minus strand of JALOSP010000168.1, from coordinate 760 downwards.
ATGGGGACAAGGGCCGCGCCGCGGCTACGGCTGCCGGGATCGAGCCCGTCGACTTGAATAGTGCGGACTGGGACGGCATCGATGCGCTTGTCATGTCGCCGGGCGTGCCGATCTACGGACCCAAGGTGCATTGGACCGTCCTGAAAGCCGAAGCCGCAGGCGTGCCGGTGATCGGCGACATCGAACTCTTCGCCCGCCAGATCAACAGCCTGCCCGACGCGGTCCGGCCTCGCATCGTAGGCATCACCGGCACAAACGGCAAAAGCACCACGACCGCACTGGTCGCCCACATCCTGTCGGCCAACGGGCTGGATGTGTCGATTGGTGGCAATATTGGCACAGGCGTGCTGGCGTTGGACCCGCCACGTGCCGGGGCGGTTTATGTCCTGGAGCTGTCGTCCTACCAGCTCGATCTTGTAACCAGTCTGCGCTGTAGCGTGGCGGTCCACATCAATCTGAGCGAGGACCACCTCGAACGGCATGGCACCATCGAGCGCTATGCCGCTGCAAAAGCTAGGATTTTTGCCAATCAGACGCCCGAAGACACAGCCGTCGTCGGCGTTGACGATCCCTGGGGCGAGGGTCTGTGCACCCGGCTGATGGCGCAGGGACGCCAGAGCACGGTGCCGGTGTCGGCAAGCCAGAGCCTGCCGCGCGGGGTCAGCGCGCTGGGCACTGTGCTGTGGGACATGCGTGGCACGCGGCCCTTGCGGGCGGCCGATCTCAGCCTGGCACCGACCCTGCCAGGGCGACACAACGG
>JALOSP010000167.1 GCA_025458365.1 Hyphomonadaceae bacterium | reverse complement strand
CGTGCCGATGTTGAAGTCCGACGGGATCGAGCGCTGGCTGTGGACATCCATGTCCACAAGCGCGGAGGCCAGAAACTCGACAGTGGCAAAACCCTGATCGTGGTTGCGGGCGGCCATCACCTTGTCCAGAAGCTCGGCGGGCATGGCTTCGCCAGTCTGGAAGTGCCGGGCGAACCGCTCCAGCACCACGCGCTCGCCCAGCCAGTGCTCATAGACCTGGGCCGGGAACTCGACGAAATCGCGCGACACGGAGGTCCCTGCCAGCGACGGATAGGCCACATCTGACAAAAGCCCGTGCAGGGCGTGGCCAAACTCATGGAACAGGGTTTCAGCATCATCATACGACAGCAAGGTCGGCTGGCCTGCTGGTGCCTTTGTATAGTTCAGCACGTTGACGACATGGGGCCGCATGTTGCCGTTGACCCGGTCCTGGCTCTGGAACGAACTCATCCAGGCCCCGCCCTGCTTGCTGTCGCGGGAGAAAAAGTCGCCGTAAAACAGGCCCACGTGGCGCCCGTCGGCTTCCTTGACTTCCCAGACCCGCACATCGGGATGATAGACTGGCACCGTGCCGGTGATTTCGTTGAAGGTCAGGCCGAACAGGTTGTTGGCCACCCAGAATTGGGCCTGCAACATGTTGTCGAGCGTGAAGTAAGGCTTCACCTGATCTTCATTCAGGCTGTAGCGTGCCTGGCGCTTTTGTTCGGCATAGAAGCGCCAGTCCCACGGCTCCAGCCGGTCACCCGTGAATCCTTGCGAACGGGCCAGCGCCAGATATTCGCCCCGGTCCCGTTCCACGGCAGCCAGTGCAGGCTCCCACACCCGGCTGAGCAGCTGGCTCACATTGGCCGGAGTCTTGGCCATGGTGTCATCGAGCACGAAGCCAGCATGGTGTTCATAGCCCAGCAATTGAGACCGCTCGGCGCGTAGCGCCACCATTCTGGCAATCGTTGCCTTTGTATCTTCCGCATCATTGTTGTCGCCGCGCCGGATCCAGCCTTCCCAGGCCTTCTGACGCATCTCGCGATTGGACGACAATTGAAGGAACGGCTCGACCGAAGACCGCGACAGCGTCACCACCGCCTTGCCCGGCATGCCCCTTGCCCGGCCTGCCTCATAGGCCGCGTCGAGGAAGAATTGCGGCAGCCCGGCCCGGTCAGCCTCGGTTTCCAGCACGAGCGTGAATTGTCCGGTGTCGGCCAGCACGTTCTGGCTGAAGGTCGTGGTCAGACTGGCCAGCTCCTGATTGATCGCCTGAATGCGGGTCTTCTGGGCCGCATCCAGATTGGCCCCGGCGCGCACCATGTTGCGATAATAGCGCTCGACCAGCCGCTGGCGGACAGGATCGTTCAACTGGGCACGGGCGTCGTGCACCGCCTTGATCCGGGCGAACAGCGCCGGATTGAGCGCGATAGCGTCACCGTGGGCTGCCAGCATCGGGCTGAGTTCGCGTTGGAGGGCGCGAATTTCGGGCGTCGAGTTCGACGAGGTCATATTGAAGAACACCGCCCCGGTGCGATCCAGCAACTGGCCGCTGCGCTCCATGGCGAGGATCGTGTTGTCAAACGTCGGGCGGGCGGGATTGGCGGCGATGGCAGCCACTTCTGCCAGTTGGGCGCGCATCCCGGCTTCCATCGCAGGCTTGAAGTGCTCGACCCTGATCGCGGCGAAATCCACCGCGCCATGAGGAAGCGTGGACGCCACAGCAAACGGGTTTGCACCTAGCGCACCGGACGCTTCAGTGCTGGCAGCCGCAACAGCCGGCACTTCGGCGGGTGGGGTTGCAGTCTGGCCTGTTGCACACCCGGCCAACAACGCGACCATTGCAGGGACCAACATGACAGAACGACGCATCACAACACTCCTGACAGGAACAAGCCTTGCCGCTTGCCGCAACGAGCTGGTTGGGGACAGACAAATTGCCGTGAGCAGGACTTTGTCTCGCTTCGTCCGATCCGGATCGGCTGATACGTGGTTCAGGAAAGAAGAAATGGCGCGCCCTAAAGGATTCGAACCTCTGACCCCCAGATTCGTAGTCTGGTGCTCTATCCAGCTGAGCTAAGGGCGCATCGCCACCGGCGGGGCAAATGCCACCAACCGTGAGGGCGGCTCACTAGACGCTTGATGTGGCAAGATCAAGCCGTTTGCGCTGCATGGACCCCACGCATGACAGCGCGCGCCAGCACGTCGGCTGCCGCATTGCCGATCCGGGCGATGGTCAGCGGGGTGACGTCGATGCCGGTCCGGGTCGCCGTGGACAGGGCAAACACAACGTCGCCGTCGAACGGTGCGAACACCGGCCGGATGGCCCGCGCCAGCCCTGCACTGGCCATCTGGGCCACGCGCTTTGCCTGAGCCGGGGTCAGCGCCACGTCGGTCGCCACACAGGCGATGGTGGTATTGGTGCGTCCGGTATCGGTCATGAGGGCGGGATTGATCTTGGCCGCGCCCCAATCGTCAGCGTCAACAGGCGGCATGTCGGCGTCTGGGCGACGGCCACCGGCTTCCGACCCCAGCTCCAGCGGCCAGGCCCAGAAGACGTCAGTGCCGGGGATGGTGACCGAGCCAAAGCTGTTCACGGCGACCAGCGCACCAACCCTGATCCCATCTGCCAGAATGGCACTGGCCGAGCCCAGGCCGCCCCGGACGGCACCGGCACGCGCACCGAGCCCCGCTCCTGCGGCACCGATAGCAAAGTCCCGGCCAGCCGCTGTCAGCGCATCGATCCCGAGCGCGCGATAAGGCGGGGTTTCGCCCCAGGCCTTATCCCCGCCATTGGCGAGGTCATAGAGAATGGCAGACGGCACCACGGGGCTTTTCGGGACGCCTGGCAGGTCGATCAAGCCAAATCCAAGTCCGCGCGCACCCAATGCGGCGACCACGCCATCGGCGGCAGCCAGCCCATAGACACTGCCGCCGGAGAGCACGATGGCATCCACCGCTTCGACCAGATTTTCTGGCGCCAGTGCATCGGTTTCACGTGTCCCAGGCCCACCGCCGCGCACATCGACGCCGCAGACCGCAGGCTTGTCGGGCACAATCACGGTGACGCCCGTCAAGGCAGCATGGTCCTGCGCATTGCCGACCCGCAGGCCGGTGATATCGGTGATCAGATTGGCGCCGATCACGGGCCGCTCAAGCCGCCTGGACGGGCGAATGCGCGGTGATCAAGCCATAGAGCGCACCACCGGTCTGGGCGCTGCGCAGGGCCGTGCGCATCTCCGGCTTGCGCAGCACACGGCTGACCCGGGCCAATGCCTTGAGATGGTCGGCACCGGCGTCGACTGGCGAAACCAGCAGGAACACAATATCGGAATCGCGTCCGTCCGGTGCGTCGAAGTCCACCGGGGCCGTCAGAATGGCAAGCGCGCCAACTGTATGGTCGATGCCACGCAAGCGTGCGTGTGGCACGGCGACGCCTTCACCGACACCAGTGCCGCCTAGATGTTCGCGCTCCATCGCGCTCTCCAGAACGGAAGCCGCCGGGATCGCGTAGGATGCCTCGATCACAGCTGCCATCTGGGCGAGAAGATCGTTGCGGCTGGTGGCCGTCACGCCGTGCATGATAGCATCCGGCGCGACCAGATCGGTCAATTCTGTCATGGTTCTGTTTCGATCCCTCGCGGGACACCCCTGCATGGCCGCGGACCGGAACGCCGATCCCGCAGCCCTGCCCCGCGCCACGACCCACAGGTCAGACACTCGGATCAAGGCCTCATGATCGCCCCACGCTGTGGGATGACGCTCCGGCGCGCTGGTGTTTCAGGCTGCTTCCGACACTCCCGGATCAAGCCAGCCTATGTTTCCGTCGGCGCGCCGATACACCATGTTGAGGGCGCCTGTCGATGGATTGCGGAACATCAATGCAGGTTGTTCGGACACTTCCAGTTGAAGGACGGCGGTAGAGACCGGCATGGTCAGAACCGACTTGCTGGTCTCGGCGATCACCAGCGGGGCATCGCCAGCATCCTCAGGGGCAATTTCAACGCCATCATCATCGGCGTCACCGGCGGCAATCACCGCATAGGACGCTTCGATCTGGTTGGAGGTCGCACGACTGACGGCGTGATGATCCTTCAGGCGCCGCTTGTAACGCCGGACCCGTTTTTCGATCTTGGCCAGCGTGACGTCGAAGGCCGGATGCGCGTCACCAGCCTCGCCCTTGGCTTCCAGAGTAATGCCGGAATCCAGGTGGATCTGGATTTCGACGATATAAAGATGACGTTCCTTGGTGATGGTGACGAGGCCCTCGCCGTCGCGGGCGATGTATCGGCTGACGCCTTCGTTCAGATCGGTCTCGATCCGGCTTCGCAAGGCATCGCCCACGTCGATGTTACGGCCCGTCACCCGCACGCGCATCTCACCCATCGTCACCTCCTGAAAGGACATCCACCGCTGGCGCAGGCCAGCTGCTTGATCCGGATTTGTGGCGGGGATTGCGGCACATTTGCGGCCTCCCACCACCGGAGGGGCACTGTGATCCCGCAAACCAATTCCGTCAATCGTAACCGGTCAGCGACGTCCGACACTCTGGCGGCGGCGCAGCACCGAGGAGGGAATCTGCAA
>JALOSP010000166.1 GCA_025458365.1 Hyphomonadaceae bacterium | reverse complement strand
GCATCTTCGACTTCATCCGCCGCAGGTTGAAGAACAGCTTCTTCTGGGCAGCAGTCGTGCCCATCTTCACCAGCGACCAGGAGCGCAGCACATATTCCTGGATGGAAGCGCGGATCCACCACATGGCATAGGTGGCCAGCCGGAACCCCTTTTCGGGGTCGAACTTCTTGACCGCCTGCATCAGGCCGATGTTGCCTTCGGAAATCACCTCGGCCACCGGCAGGCCATAGCCGCGATAGCCCATCGCCATCTTGGCCACGAGGCGCAGGTGGCTGGTCACCAGTTTTTCAGCGGCAGCCGGATCTTCATGCTCGCGCCAGCGTCGGGCCAGCATGTATTCCTCATCCTTGGCCAGCATGGGAAACTTGCGGATCTGGTCGAGGTAGCGTTGCAGCCCGCCTTCGGGGCCGACTGTCAGGGCCATGGAACGGCTCATCACGATCTCCAATCAGGTGCGCCCGCTTCGGGCAGCGCGCACGGATTTGTCCATGCGGCCCATAAATCGGCACCACATGGTTCATACGATCTAGGAAGCCATCGGGTCACATGAAAGAGGTGTCATGCGCAGTTTTTCTGCCCCCATCCTCCAGAAACACTCAACTGCCCGGCAGTGCACCATGCTTTGTTTCCCCCCGCTGCACGCCAGGCATTGGACTTTCGCACGGTAATGGCTAAGAGCGCGCAGCCTTTTTTGCCACGCCGCCAATGCTGGAGCCGCACCGTCAATGACCGACACTTCTGCCAAGACCCCCGGAACCCCCGAACTGACCGGTCAGGTCCTGCTCTACAAGAACCCGGAGCCCCTCAACCTGGTCGCGCACAAGGATCTTGGACTGAAGCAGGTCGAGCGTCCGTTCGGCTTTGTGGACACCACCCATGTGGTGCCGCTGACCGTGCAGGAGTTCGGCATCGCGGCGGCCTCCATGCCGATCATCTTTGCTCCCGACCGGCGGACCCCGCTGGCCGTGATGGCTGCCCGCAGCGGCGAAAACACTTTTGTCGGCGAAGCCGGCGCCTGGGAAATGGATGCCTATATTCCGGCCTTCATCCGGCGCTATCCATTTGTGTTTGCCAACGACCAGACCAATGACAATCTGGTTGTCTGCATCGATACCCAGGCCGAAATGATCGGCACCAACCCCGATCTGCCGCTGTTCGACAATGACCAGCCATCTGAATACACCAAGAACGCGATGGAATTCCTTCAGGATTTCGAGCGTCAGCGCCGGGCAACCGAGGAATTCAGCAAGCTGTTGAACGACATGGACCTGCTGGAAGACAAGTCCGTCACCTTCACGCCGACCAACCCGGACGGCAGCGCCGGCGAAGTGGTGAAGGTCGCCGATTATGTGGCCGTCTCCGAAGACAAGCTGAATGCCCTGCCCGCCGCCAAGTTCCTCGAATTGAAGCAATCCGGCGCGCTGGCCGGGATCTACGCCCACCTGGTGTCGTTGCTGCAATGGCAGAAGCTGGTCAACCGTGCTGTGCGCAACCCGCTCGTGGTGGCAGCCAACAGCTGATCGGTCCTGGCGACGTCAGACACAACAAAGGCCGCCTGACGAAGGCGGCCTTTTTGGTTTTTCCAGTGAGTGACTGCCCTATCCCGCAGCCGCCTGCACCACACGCTCTTCCAGCTCATATTCCTTGAGCTTGCGGTAAAGGGTTGAGCGGCCGATGCCGAGACGTCGGGCGATCTCGGTCATGTGCCCGGCGTAGAGGTCGATGGCGTATTCGATCAGGTCGCGCTCGATCTGTTCGAGCGTGCGCAGATGGCCTGCCGGGTCGAACAGGGTGACCGAAGCACCAGTTTCACCCACCGGTGCGACCACAGCAGCAGGGTTGGCAGGCATCAGCACCTCTGCAAGCGGCCCGTCGAGATTGGCAGGCACGGCTGGCGCATCGGCATCGGCAGCGGCGGCCTTCACGTCGTCTGGCAGGGCCGCCAGCAATTGGGGGAAGTCCTCTGGCACCAGATAATCGCCATCACACAGGACCATGGCGCGGAAGATCGCGTTTTCCAGCTGGCGCACATTGCCCGGCCAGTCGTGGGCGGCCAGCATGGCCAAAGTGCCTGGCGTTGCGCCCAGCACCCGGCGGCCTTCTTCGGCATTGAAGCGCGAGACGAAGTGACGGACCAATGCGGGCACGTCTTCCTTGCGTGAGCGCAGCGGCGGGGCGTCAATCGGAAATACGTTCAGCCGGTAATACAGGTCCTCGCGGAACCGGCCCTCTTCGACCAGACGGGCCAGATCCTTGTTGGTGGCGGCAACGATGCGCACATCAACTTTCACCGGACGCTTGGAGCCAACCGGGTCAACCTCGCCTTCCTGCAACGCCCGCAGCAGCTTCACCTGCATGTCCAGCGGCAGTTCGCCGACCTCATCGAGGAACAGCGTGCCGCCATCGGCCTCCTGGAACTTGCCGAGGTGCTTGTCGCTGGCGCCCGTGAACGCGCCCTTCTCGTGACCGAACAGAATGCTTTCGACGAGATTCTCAGGGATGGCACCACAATTGACGGCCACGATGGGCCTGTGGTTGCGCTCGCTCTCGCCATGGATGGCGCGGGCGATCACTTCCTTGCCGACACCGCTTTCGCCGAGGATCAGGACCGGAATTGTCGATCCCGCCGCCCGCTTGCCCAGCCGGATCACCTGCTGCATCGAGCCTGCACCAGCCACCATGTCAGCAAAGGTGAAAGTGCCTGCCGCACGCTTTTTCAGGCGCTTCACTTCCCCGGTCAGTTCACCGACTTTCAGGGCGTTGCGGATGGACACGAGCACGCGCTCAGGGCTGGCAGGCTTCACGAAAAAGTCCGTGGCCCCGGCCTGCATGGCCTTCACCACCGTGTCGATCCCGCCCGAGGCAGTGAGCACCACCACAGGCAGGTCTTCACGCTTCTTCCTGATCTGTTCGAGCGCTTCCATGCCGCCCATCTGGGGCATCACAAGGTCGAGGAGCACGATATCAACCGCCGGGTCGGCAGCTTGGGCCACAGCCTGTGCACCATCTTCTGCCGTGCGCGTGGCAAACCCCTGACGCTCCACCGCGCCCTGCAAAAGGCGCCGTTGTGCTGGATCGTCATCGACGATCAGGACTGTCTTTCCCATGATCAACCCACCGTGTTCTGTGGCATGGCGCGCGGTGTTTGCCACCTGTCACGCCGGACGCATCAAGGCGTCACTGCCGTCAGCGGATGTAACCGAGGCGGGTAAAGGCGGATTTAAGCTGGCCTGTTTTGGCACAACAAGGCGGCCCGCAATCCGCGCTGCAGCCGATACCGCATGTATCGGCGCGCTGTCACAGGGTGCTTGCGCCACTGCGACTGATTGGATAATCCGGCCCCAGTGGGCGATTAGCTCAGCGGTAGAGCACTGCATTGACATTGCAGGGGTCACTGGTTCGATCCCAGTATCGCCCACCATTTACTCCCATATAATCAACGAGAATCCGAACGGTTCCGCCTCACTTAGGGTTGCCGGGACCGGAACGTGACCAGAATTGTGACCACGAGTGACGTCGGCACGACTTGCGGGGCCGTGAGCCGCGCCACTTAAGTCGTCAGTCAGAGGCTCATACTTTTCCCCGTGGACACCTTGAAACTGTGACCGAACACACAGTTCCAGCCTGCACTGCGGGGGCCAAACCCTGCCCCCTGTGATGGGGTGCAAGGATACGCCCGCGCCCACCCAGCCCCCCGCAGCCGCCGCGCTGCGCTCCGTCAACGGCTCCGCCCGGCGGCTGCGGGAAGGCCAGCGCGTCGGGCGCTACCGACCGCCAGGGCTTCACCCAAGGACGCACACCACGCTCCAGCAGCGCGGCAATCGGTACAGTCACCCGCTCGGCTGGAGACACGCGCTGCTCAACGGACGAATTGGTGCAACGGGAGCAAAGGCGGGACTTCGAAACTGACAGCGCCATGGCGGAGACCTCCGCCGATGCGGGGTCATTGCGGCACAGCACTAGCCATAAGCTTGCAACGCCCATCGGCCTCCCCGGTCCCATACTGGGGGGCTTATGCGCGATTGGGCTGGCCAATCGGTTTCCCCTATAGATGCTACGGGATAGTCGCGGGTGTGGTCTGCTCCGCTTGACGTCACCTCATGGCTTTGTGCAATGCCCCGCCAAAGCACCGAAGCCACTGATTTACCCATATGACACATCACCATCAACTGAACAGCCTAGCGGTTTATGTCAGCCTGGCACCAGGCAGGCCGAACCATCACCAGATCGAGACGAGCGACAGAACCTGAACAAGCGGGACAGTGCGCGGCACCCTCCGACAGGAGGGATGGGGCGCTGAGCTTGGCTTCCCGGGTCTGATCCTTGGAGAAGGCCAGGACATTCCAGTCGGGGTCCTGACATCGGACGACCTTGCAGCCCATTGGGACCGTCTCGACAGATTTGAGGGCACTGCCGACCGCAGGGTGGAAACCACTGTCAGGATTGCAGAGGGTGAAGTTCGGGCTTTCATCTACTGCCGGGCAGAGCCGGGAGGAACGGCTGGCAAATGAGCCGCACCGGTTTTCCGGGCTGCGCCGGGGAACAGGGAATGCGCGCGGCATGGGACGGAA
>JALOSP010000165.1 GCA_025458365.1 Hyphomonadaceae bacterium | reverse complement strand
GTGTCAGCGCCAGGCCCAGCCCCACGCCCTTGCGGTTCTGGTTGCGCGCGGGGTCAAGCCGCGAAAACGGCTTGAGCGCCTCGTCCCGGTCTTCCGGGGCGATACCGGGGCCATTGTCGTCGACATGAACGAACACCGTGCCACCGTCGCGCACCACGCTGATCGCAATCTGGCTGGCAAAGCCAGCTGCATTGCCGACCAGATTGTCCAGGCCGCGCCGCAAGGCGGCAGGCTTGCCCGTCATCACCAGAGTGTCGGGCACGGCGCTCGTATCGACGGCATGGCCGATCCGCGCGCTGCCATCGGCCACATCGTCGATCAGTGCCGCCAGATCGAAACCCTCGCTCTCCTCGCTCCATTGGCCACGTGCAAAGGCGAGATACTCGTCCAGCATCCGTTCCATGTCATCGATATCGGCTCGCGCCGCGTCCCGGTCGTTCGAGGCCGGCATCATGGCCAGTTGCAGTTTCAGACGGGTCAAAGGCGTTCGCAGATCGTGACTGACACCGGCGAGAAGATTGGTGCGCTGGTCGATATGGCGGGCGATCCTGGCGCGCATGTGCAGGAAGGCCACGGCAGCCTCGCGCACCTCGCGTGACCCGGCAGGACGCAAGCTGACAGTCTCGCCCCGACCAAAAGCTTCGGCCGCATCGGCCAGCCGTTCCATGGGTCGCACCTGGTTGCGGATAAACAGCACGGAGACCACGCACAACAGGAAAGTCGTGCCGATCACCCACATCAGGAAAGCAGTACCCGTCGAGGCAAACACCCGGTCGCGATAGGCGAGGAACCGCAATACCCCGCCTGGAACCTCGACCTGTATGTCCACATAGGCCGGATAGCGTGTCGTATCGAACCAGAAGGGTCGTGACAGCGAGCCTTCCAGCGCCCGGCGCAGCGTGCGGTCAATGGCGGGCAGGGTGGCGCGCCGTTCGCTCACCGGCAGGGTCGCCCCGGACCGCAGATCGACCGAAAGGCGCAGGTCCTCCTCGGCGATTTCCGTCACGGCGGCCAGCATCTTCGGGGTCGGTCGGGCCACATAGAGCCGGGTGATATGGGCGATGTCGCCTGCGGCCGCTTCAGACAGGCGTCGCGACACCTGACCCCAGTGAACGTCGAAGAACAGCCAGGTCAGGATCACTTGGGCCAGCGCAATCGGCAGCACGATGATCAGCAGGGAGCGCGCGAACAGGCCGCGTGGCGTGATGCGGCTGAAGTCAAGGCGGGGCAGCCACACGGTCAGGCGTTCTGCAAGTCGGGCGTAAGCCGGTAGCCCTGGCCCCGCATGGTCTTCAGATAGACAGGCTCGCCTGCGTCATCTTCCAGCTTGCGGCGCAGGCGGGTGACTTGCACATCGATCGAACGGTCGGCGGCGACACCCAGCTTGCGCGCCAATTCCTCGCGCGAGAAGGTGTCGCCCGGCCGGGCGGCAAACACTTCCATCATCCGGCGTTCGGCATCGGTGAGGCGGACCAGCATGCCATCGCGCCGCAATTCGCTGCGACCCATGTGCCAGCTCGCCTCACCGAATTGCAGCACATCCAGCGGGGCTGAGGGCCGGGTGCGCTTGAGGATGCTGGCGATCCGCAAGGCCAGTTCCTCCGGCTCGAACGGCTTGGCCAGATAGTCGTCAGCCCCCGCACTCAACCCGTCGATCCGGTCGCGTGCCTCGCCACGCGCAGTCAAGAGCAGGATGGGGGTACTGCGTTCGGCGCGCAGGGCCCGGGTCAGGCTCAAGCCATCCTCGCCTGGCATCATGATGTCGAGCACGATCAGATCGAATTCGTAGATGTCCGCCAGCTTGCGGGCATGGGCGGCATCGGCGGCTATCAGGACCGTGTGGCCCTGCGCACTGAGATAGCGCTGCAGCAGGGTGCGGATCCTGTCGTCATCATCGACGACCAGCAGATGGCCTGTGCCGGGCGTGCTCACGGCCGCCCCGCATGTTGCTGTATCACATGGGCCAGCACTGTATCGCTGCCTGTGACCGCTTCGCCGCCTGCCTCGCGGTAGGCATGAGCGAGCCGTTGCCGCATCGGCGCTGTCAGCCGGTCAAGCATGGCGCGGCCTGCGGTTGTGAGCACTGGAACCAGCTGTCGGCGATCGGCTGTCAGCGCCTCGCGCACGGCCAGACCGCGTGCTTCCAATCCATCAAGCGTTCGACTGAGGGTCGGTGCTGTCACGCCCAGCCGGGAGGCCAGCAGCGAGACCGGCTGTTCGCGGACGCCAATTGCAATCAGGGCAGACACATCGGCTGCCGTCAGGCCCGCGTCGCGGCGCAGGCTTTCGCCCAGCTGGCGCAGAACCGTCCCCGCATCCCACAAGGCCGCCAGCCCCTTCAGCAACTCGTCATCGCGCAGATACAGTCGCGGTGCGGCACCCGTCGGTGTCGGTCTGCTCTGGGCAGTGGGGGAAGACAGGGCGGGATTGGCAGTCATGGGCTGGTCAGACAGTGATGCGTTACGGCAAAAGGTTCAAGACCCGGCTTGCGCCACGCCCCCCGCGCGGTGCATCAGGCAAACCGCAATCACATCCCGAGCGAGCACACCCATGAGCCTGATCCCCTTTGACGACCGCGATGGCTTCATCTGGATGGACGGTCACTTCGTGCCGTGGCGCGAAGCCCGCGTTCATGTGCTGACCCACGGCTTGCACTATGGATCATCCGTGTTCGAAGGCGAGCGGGCCTATGGTGGGAAGATTTTCGAAAGTGCGCGCCACACCACCCGCCTGTTCCGTTCGGCTGAAATCCTTGGCATGACGCCGACTTTCAGTCATGCCGACATCGAAACCGCCAAGATGGAAGCCATCAGCCGCAACGGCTTTGAAGATTGTTACGTGCGCCCGCTGGTCTGGCGCGGTTCGGAGATGATGGGTGTGTCGGCTCAAGCCGGTTCGATCAGGGCTGCCATCGCGGTCTGGGCCTGGGGCGCCTATTTTGACAACAAGATGGCGGGCATCCGCCTGACCTGGGCCAAGTGGAAGCGCCCCAGCCCCGAAACCGCGCCGCACGAAGCCAAGGCAGCCGGGCTCTACATGATCTGCACTGATAGTAAACACGTTGCAGAAGCAGCCGGTTACGCCGATGCCCTGATGCTGGACTGGCGCGGCCATGTCGCCGAATGCACTGGCGCCAATGTGTTCTTTGTCCAGGATGGCGCGATCCACACGCCCACGCCCGATTGCTTCTTGAACGGCATCACCCGCCAGACCGTGATCGGCCTTGCCCGCGACCGGGGCTATGAGGTGATCGAGCGGACGATCATGCCCGAGGAACTGGGTGACTTCAGCGAGATGTTCATCACCGGCTCTGCTGCCGAAGTAACGCCCGTGAAGGAAGTGGCCGGGGTCATGTACCAGCCTGGCCGGATTTGCGAGGATCTGGTGACAGCCTACGACAATCTGGTGCGCGGGCGGGCCTGAACCGGAACAGGATATTGCGCCGGGGCGGCTGGACCATCCCCGTCAGGCCTCAAACTCCGTCAAGGGCAAATCGCTTCAAGGTCTCCAGCGGCACGACCATCAATGCTTCCTCGTGGGTGGCTTCCAGATCGATTTTCGGCGCCACACCGGCATCGAGCGCTTGTTTCCAGCGTGACAGGCAGACACACCAGCGATTACCCGGCCTCAGGCCCGGAAAGCCGTATTCGGGGCGCGGGGTGGACAGGTCATTGCCGATCTGGCGCTGGTGGGTCAGGAATTCGGCAGTCACCTCGGCACAGATCACATGCATGCCCTGATCCAGCCCCTCGGTGTCGCAGCAACCGTCACGATACCAGCCTGTCAGCGGGTCGAGCGAACAGGTCTTCAAAGGGCCGCCCAGTACATTGCGGGATTGCGGATCGTTACGGGGCGGGCTCATGATGTTGTCTCCAATGTACAGGCAGAGGTAGGGCAGGCCCGGCTCATGGGAAAGTCCAGACATGCGTGCGGGTCACGTCGCGATCCTCCAGATAGGCAGTCTGGGCGATGGCATGGGTGGCAATCTTCACAAGGCTGGATTTGGGCAGATAGGCCCGCCCCGGATCGCCGATCAGAACTGTCTTGCCCGCCGCATGCAGGTCTTGCGCCCAAGCACCGACCTGGCCTGCCAGCGGCTGTTCGTAGAACATGTCACCGATCAGTATGACGTCTTGATCCACCGGCTTTCCGACCAGATCATCGATCAGCACGGTGACGCTCGCCTCGTTCAAGGCTGCATTGAGCGCGACCGCCTCGGCGCAGAACGGGTCAATGTCACAGGCCGTGACCGCAGTCGCACCGGACTTCGCCGCGGCAATTGCGACGAGTCCTGACCCGGTCGCCATGTCCAGCACGGTGCGGCCCCGCACCCAGCCCGGTTGATCCAGAATGGTGCGGGCCAGAGCCTGGCCGCCCGCCCAGGCAAAGGCCCAGAAGGGCAGGGGCACGCCGCTCATGCGCAATTCGTCTTCGGTGGCATGCCAGATCGAAAATGCCTCATGGGCCAGATGCAGGCTGATCTCAGGGCAATGGCTGACCGGCAGGACGGCAGTTTGGCCGAGGATGAAGTCCCGTTGGGTGACGCTCATGGCCGGGCAGTGGCCAGCGACAGGATCG
>JALOSP010000164.1 GCA_025458365.1 Hyphomonadaceae bacterium | reverse complement strand
CGAAGATGGAAGATGTGGTCGCCTATGAGGTCCACATTCAGGACTTCACAGACCGGCTGCCGGTAGCGGACGCACTCAAAGGCACCCTGCCTGCTTTCCATCGCAGCGGCCTGCGCAACCGGCACGGCCAGCCTGTCGGGATCGACCATATCGCCCGCATGGGGGTGAATGTGGTTCACCTGCTGCCGATGCAGGAATATCTGCATTATCCGGAGGCCGAATGGCAGGCGGCCTTTGCCAACAATGAATACATGCAGCGCATGGGCGTGGCGAACCTGTCGTATGAGTGGGGCTATCGCACCACCCACGCCTTTGCCATCGAGAACCGCTATCGCGCCGGCGGCACCGATTTTGGCGCCGAGCGTGACCAGTTCCGCGATCTGGTCCAGGCCTTCCATGACCGCGGCATCGCGGTGATCGTGGATATCGTGCCGAACCACACGGGCGAGAACATGGACGCCCGCAACATGCTGTTCAACTGGAACGTGCTCGACCGCGACTACCATTATCGCACCGACGAGAATGGCAACCACATCGGTGTGTTTGGCAATGAGGTGAAAACCGAAGAGCGCCCGATGAACCAGCGCTGGCTGATCGATCAGGTCAAGCACATGATGGACGAGTTCGGGATCGACGGGGTGCGCATCGACCTGGCCGGCCAGATGGACGAGCAGACCCTGATCAAGTTCCGCCAGTCTCTGCCAGCCGACACCATCATCTATGGCGAGCCGTGGATCGATGTGCAGGACCCGGAAGTTCATGCCAATCCCGACTGGGACTGGTACAAGGAAGATGCACCAATCACCTTCTTCCAGGATGACACGCGCAACGCCTTTGTCGGCTCTCCCTTCCGGCTGATCGACAAGCCGACAGATCGCGGTTTTGCCGGTGGCAATGGCGATCTGCGGGACGAGACCATGCGCGGGCTTGCCAATGACTGGCCCGAGGAGCGCGGCGACACCAGACGTGGCCTGACTTATACCGATATCCACGACAACTGGACCCTGGCCGACCGGTTTGCCACGCGCGACTGGAATGGGTTGTTGGGTGTCGATGAGGGCAATTACCGGATTGCAGCCGGTTTGAAAATGACCTCACTGGGCCCGGTGGTGCTGCATGGCGGGTCTGAAATGATGCGCTCGAAAGGCATCGCGCCGATCGAGGAATTCGTGCTGCAGACTGCAACCGGGCCGATCTACATGAAAGGCCGCCATGACACCTACAATGTGCGCACGCCCAACCATTTCATCTGGGACGATCTGGGCACATCAAGGCGCAACAACACGCGTGATGTCGATGCCATGGTGAAATGGTGGGAAGGACTGATCAAGTTCCGGATGAGCCCGGCAGGCGCCGTGTTCCGGGTGCCTGCGATCCCGAGCCCTGACCATTACCGCTGGATCACGCCAGCCAATACCAACATGCTGGCCTATGTGGTGGGTGGCAGTGTGTTTGTGGCCACCAACAGCGGCACGACGGCCGGTGTGTTTGACGATGTGGTCCTGCCCCCGGGTCAGTGGCGGTTGATTGCCGACGGCTCGGATGTGGGCACCCGGATCGACATCGAGCGGGGCGTGCAGGCCCGGGATGGCGTGCTGGTCAGCCGCGAGGGCATGGCCTTCGATATCCCGGTGAGTGCAGCTGGTTTCCGCATGTGGGTCAAAGAGAGGTAACTTGACGGCGGGGCCGCAGCCCGATCCAAAGGAGCGGTCCAACATCGCAGGAGCCATCCCATGCTGTCGCGCCGTCATCTGATTACCACCGCTGCCGCTGCAGGGATTGGCGCCTGTGCAACAGCTCCTGATGGCACCGCCCCGGCAGTGATCGAAACCGCCGCGCCTGGCAGCGCGGCTTCACTCGTCGCAGAGTTCTTCGAGCGGGTGTTCGACGACAACATCACCCGCTCGCCGGAACTTGCTACAAGCTTGGGGGACAAGCGCGGTTATGATCGTTGGGACGACGACAGCCCGGCAAGCGAAGCTGCCGATCTTGCGCGACAGGTCACAGCCAATGAGACCTTGCAACGGCTGGCTGCGCCACTCACCCTCAATCCACAGGACAGGCTCTCGGTCCGCCTGTTCGCAAAGCAGACCGACCGGGCAGTGGCCGCGTCCGGCTTCATCGGCCACACCTATCTGTTCAACCAGATGTTCGGCACCCACACAGGGATCCCGACGTTCCTCGCCAACCAGCATGCGGTCAACAGTTTTGACGATGCGCTGGCCTATGTCAGCCGCCTGGAAGGGGTTGCTGAAAAGCTGGATACACACCGGCAACGCTCTGAAGCTTCGGCTGCGGCGGGCCTGACGCCGCCAAAGCATATCTATGATTATGTGCTGTCGGATTGCCGCAACTTGCTGGCTGGTGCGCCTTTCAACGATGCCGCAAGCGATGCCCCGATGTGGGCCAGCGCACAGGCGAAGATCAACGGTCTGTCCGTCGACGACGCGACCAAGACCCGTCTGAAGGCCGAGGCGCGCGGCGCGCTTCTGGAGTACGTGAAGCCAGCCTACGAGCGGCTGATCAGGTCGCTGGAAACCCAGAAAGCTGCCGCTCGCACCACTGACGGCGTGTGGGCCCTGCGCGATGGTGAGGCCTATTATGCCGAACGGCTGGCCAATCAGACCACCACCAGATTGAGCGCCAACGAGATCCACCAGATTGGTCTCGATGCCGTGGCGCGGATCCACGGCGAAATGGGGGCCATCATGCGCCGTGTCGGGTTTACCGGCACGCGTGATGCTTTCTTCGATGACCTGGAAACCAATCCCCGCTTCTTTGTCAGCGACGATCAAGCAGGGCGCGCCCGCTACATCCGAGAAGCCACAGCCCTGATCGACACCATGCGCACCCGCCTGCCCGAAGTGTTCAACGTGATGCCGCGTGCGCCCATGGAAGTGCGCGCTGTGGAGCCATTCCGCGAACGCTCGGCCGGTCTGGCCTTCTACCAGCGGCCGACACCGGACGGCTCACGGCCCGGCATCTATTACATCAATACATTCAATGTGAACGCGATCCCGACCTATCAGATGGAGGCGCTGGCCTATCACGAAGGCATCCCCGGCCATCACATGCAGATCGCCATCGCCCAGGAACTGGAGGGCATCCCCCGGTTCCGCAAGTTCGGCGGCTTCACTGCTTATTCTGAGGGATGGGCGCTCTATACCGAGCTGCTGCCCAAGGAGATGGGCTTCTATTCCGACCCCTATTCGGACTTTGGCCGTCTGGTCCTGGAATTGCGCCGGGCGATCCGGCTGGTCGTGGATACCGGCCTGCATGCCAAGCGCTGGCCGCGTCAGCAGGCCATTGACTATATCCTCGCCAACCAGCCCGGCGACCTGCCCAGCGCCGAGCGCGACATCGACCGCTATATCGTGATGCCAGGCCAGGCCACCGCCTATCTGATCGGCCAGATGGAAATCCTGCGCCTGCGCGAAGCCGCACGCACCCGGCTGGGCAGGCGGTTCGACATCCGGGCCTTCCACGACGTAGTGCTCACCAATGGCGCCGTCCCGCTGGACGTGCTGGCCGAACTGGTCGGCGAGATGGGGTGAGTATCTCCTCCCCCGGCCCAGCGGGCTGGGGGAGGGGGACCATGCGACGAATGGTGGAGGGGGCTTCGGGCAAAGCGCGCTGCCCGGACACCCCCCATCGCCGCCGCTCTGCGCCGGTACTTCCCCCACGCCTCTGGCGCGGGGGAAGAGTTCTCCTCATGCCGCTTGTACGAAGCTGTCCAGCACTTTTTTCTCGCCAGATTTTTCGAATGCGATCGACAGTTTGTTGCCTTCCAGGCCCATGACCCGGCCATAGCCGAACTTGTCGTGGAACACGCGCTGGCCGATCTCGAAGCTGGCATCACCGGGGGTGGAGCGGGCCAGAAGCTTGGCCTGGCCCTCGATCACCGGACCACGGGTGGTGCCAAGGGTCTGCTCCAACGCGGCGGCGGCCTGGGCGCGCTTCCAGCCAGGGGTCTCGTAGCTCCCGGTAAAGCCGTCTCCCGGCGCCATGGCGATGGGGCCATAGGCGGCATAACGGTCAGTGTTGGTGGCGCCGGACTTGTTGAAATAGCCGGTGTCGCTCACCGCGCTGACATGATCTTCGGGCAGTTCGTCGATAAAGCGTGACGGCAGCACACTCATCCAGCGGCCGTAGATCTGGCGGTTGGCAGCAAAGCTGATGCGGGCCTCTTCGCGTGCCCGCGTGATACCGACATAGGCCAGACGGCGCTCTTCCTCCAGCGCGGCATTACCCTTCTCATCCAGCGAGCGGCGGGATGGAAACACCTCTTCCTCCCAGCCTGGCAGGAACACCAGCGGCCATTCCAGCCCCTTTGCGGCATGCAGCGTCAGCAATTGCACGCTGTCACCCTCGGTCTCGGTGTCGAGGTCCATGACAAGTTCGATATGTTCGAGATAGGCGGGCAGGCTGTCGAACGCACCCATGGAGCGGATCAACTCCTGGATATTGTCCAGGCGGCCTGGCCCCTGCGGGCTCTTGTCGGCCTTCAGCATGTCGATATAGCCGCTGTCTTCCAGCACCAGTTCGGCGAGTTCCGGCAGCGAAAGCTCACCCGCCTTGGCCCGCCAGCC
>JALOSP010000163.1 GCA_025458365.1 Hyphomonadaceae bacterium | reverse complement strand
GCGCCGATCGAGGTGGTTGGCTCTGCCGAGACTGTCTGGCCAATGGTCCATGCAGACGATCTTGCCCATCTGTATCTGGCCGCCGCCGCTCACCCGGCGCCGCCAGCCGACCTTTTCGGTGTGGCTGATAGCGGGGTCCGCGTCATTGATCTGATTGACCGTGCTGCGGCCAGGATGGGCAGGCCAGCCCGGCTTCAGGTGATCAGCGTCGATCAAGCCGTCGCCCGCCACGGCGCCTGGATCGCAGGTCAGGCCAGGTCCCAGCGCATCAGCGGCGCACTGGCACCCCAGGCGCTAGGCTGGAGCCCGCTGCACCGGATTTTGCCATGACCCAACGCGCAATGGCCTGCTGGACCGACTGGAACGGTGATGGACTGGAGTTGTGTGTTCTTGAGGAGCGGCCGGACGGCCTAACGATCGAAGGAACCGTGGTGAGTACCCGTGGCGGCTGGCATGGCTGCGCCTATCTGGTGCGTACCGACCAGCTGGTCCGGACCCGGTCGGTCGAGCTCTGGTACCCCGGCGGGGTACGGCTGCATCTCATCTGCAACGGCATTGGCCAGTGGCGGGACGCCCTGCGCGACGAGGCGCTGCCAGAATTGGAGGGCTGTACCGATGTGGATATCGGCGTCACGCCTGCGACCAACACGCTCCCGATCCGGCGGCTGCAGCTGGTGACTGGCGAGAGCCGGGACATCGCGGCTGCCTATGTGCCGCTGCCGTCCGAATCCGCAGCTGGACCGGATGCCCGACTGCTGCCGCAGCGCGCGGCGCAACGGTATACCTGCCTCGAAGTCGGGCGCAGATACCGATATGAAGGGCTGTTTCGTGGCTTTGCGGCCGTACTCGAGGTGGATGCAGCCGGTTTGGTCCTCGACTATCCAGACACTTTCCGGCGCCGGGTGCTGCAGCAGCCATGAGCGGGATTGACCTGCCTCTGATCCTTGTGGCCGCGTTCGTGTCAGTGGCCAGTCCGGGCCCCGCCGTATTGGCGATTGCCAGCGCCTCGATGAACCAGGGACGCGCCACCGGGCTCGCGGTCGCGGCCGGCGTGGTCACGGGTTCGTGGACCTGGTCGCTGTGCGCCCTTGCCGGCGTCGGGGCTGTTGTAGGCGCCGATGGGGCTGTTCTCGACTGGCTGCGGCATCTGGCGGCAGGCTATTTCGCCTATCTGGCCTATGGCGCGGCGCGACGGGCGCTTGTGACTGGTGCTATTCCGGTTGGCCAGAGTAGCTACACCTCGCTGGTGCGGGCCTATGTGGGCGGCCTTGCGCTGCACCTGAAGAACCCGAAAGCAATCCTGTTCTTCCTGTCGCTCTATACCTTGGGTGTGCCAGCCGACGCACCGTTCCGCAGCCTGCTGCTGGTCTTCGCCGCTGTGGGAACGGTCAGCGCTCTTGTCTGCTTGAGCTATGCAGGGCTGTTCGCCAGCGGACCTGTCATCGCGGCCTACCAGCGCATGCGCCGTGGTTTCGATCTGACTTTCGCGCTGTGCTTTGCAGCCGCTGCCTTCTCCGTTTTGTTAGGCCGTCAAAGCTGAGGCCCGGGGCGTTGCGGCGCCAGGTTACGCAGGCACCAAGGGACTGCTGGCCACGACAGTATCCGGACTTACTCGCACCGTGGCGAAGGCCCGCGGACTCAGGCCAAGGGTCTGACGAAACATGAAAGTGAATGCGCTTGACGATCCATACCCCAGATCCAGCGCCACATTGCCAACCTTTTCGCCGCTGGACAGACGCACGACTGCGTGCAGAAGCCGAACATGCCGCAACCACCGCGATGGGGTCATGCCGGTTTCGTTGACAAACAGTCGTTCGACTGTCTTGCGGCTTGCTGGCGCGCTGGCAATCCAAGCGCTCACGTCCCGGATCGTGTCGGGCGCCTTCAAGGCAGCGTCAGCCAGTGGCCGGATCCGGCGGTCCTCCGGCAGCTGGACCGATAGCGGCATATCATCGGCATTGCAGATTTCGAACCGCAGAAGATCAAACAGCGCCTGCCGATGTGCCTCTGACAATCGACCGGCTGCGCCAGGCAAGGTGGCCGCCATCAGAGCCTGCAATATCGGCGTCATCGCCAACACCCGGCAGCGGTCGCCGAGCGCTGCCGCCTCGGGTCCAGTCACATCCACAAAGAGCATCTCGTTCGGGGCCTGCGAGCGCATCCAGTGCTGGGCATCCGGCGGGATCCACAGAACCATCGCGGGGCTGAGCAGAAGGACGCGATTTCGGGTGCCGATGATCAGCGAACCGCGCCGCGCCGTGATCAGCTGACCGAACGGGTGGGCGTGCCAGGGCGAGTATTCGCCGGATGTAGATCCAACACTCTCGCCGGCATAGCGCGGCGTAAACATGAGCCCGGCGGCGGAGGGTGTTCTCGCTGCCGGGACACCAATGAGGTCGACTGCTCGCGTGGACATGTTTGACGATAACTCTACGAATAATGTCTGTCTATCGAAAGATGTTCGCGACGTCAGCGTCTAAGGGCTTCTTGGGCCGGTTCGTAGCCCTGACAGGGCTGCCCCCAAAAATCGCAGGCATAACTATGAAAAACCGTACCCTCGTCGGCTGGCTGGCTGTCGGTCACCTCGCCAATGACTGGCCGATCGCCAGCCTGTGGATTATCGTGCCAGCAGCTGGCATCGCACTCGACCTGTCGCCCAGTGAAGTCGGCTTGCTGTTCACTCTGTTCAGCATTGGCGGCGCTGTGACTTACTTGCCATTCGGCTTGTTGGCGGACCGAGCGGCGCAACCGGGCCACCTATTGACATTGACATTCTGGTGGGTCGCTGTGGGTTGCTGCTTAGCGGCGGCTGCGCCTGGCTACTGGAGCCTGGCAATCCTTCTGGCGTTGGCGGGAATGGGCAATGCGGCGTGGCATCCCTTGGCCGCAGGCGTGACGGTCCGCCAGGCCGAAGGTCAGGAAGCACGGGCACTCGGCGTCCATGCCATTGGCGGGTCAGCAGCGGAAGCTGCGGCACCGCTGGCGGCGGGCTTGATGTTGGCGGTTATGGACTGGCGCTTAACCCTCGTGCTTGCCGCAGTCCCGACATTTTTGATGGGTGCGGGCTTCTTTGGCATCGCTCGGAAGATCCCAAGCTCTGAAGCCAGAGCCGCTGCTCCGGCACAAACGGACTCGCCGCACCTGTTCCAGTCATGGAGGGAGCCGGGCGGCACACCTTTGATGGTCACGATCAGTCTGCACAACATGGCACTGACAGCCCTGCTCAGTATGGTGCCGCTGTATCTGGCTGACATCCACCGGCTCCCCGCCAGCATGATTGGACTGATTTTCTCGGGCCTTCTGGTCACCGGCGCGCTCGTTCAGCCTTTTGTGGGAGCGCTGTCGGACAGGATTGGTCGACGGCCAGTCCTCGCTTGTGGCAACCTGATAGCCTGTGCTGGTGGACTGGTGCTCATACAGCAACCAGCCCTTGGATGGATCGTGTTTGCGCTCGCAGTCGCTGTTGCAGCCGGAGAGGCTATCCGATCGGCCTTGCTTGCAGCTGCTGTGGATCGGGCGCAGCAACGCGCTGGCGGCACCCTCGGATTGGCTTTCACCCTGATGGAGGGCGTCGGCGCGTTGGGTGCGGTGCTGGCGGGCATCGCCGCCGAGCTTTCGTGGGTCAGTATGTTCGGCCTTGTGGCATGCCTGTTTGCGGGGGCCGCCGCGCTATCCTGGTTGATCCGGGACACGCAATGATGGTCGAGTAGGGGCGTCCAACATCCCACGACGGAGCCATGGCGCGATCTCGCCTAATCCCTGCCTCCAACAATCAAGCGGGGTAGTTGTGATGTCTATCGTGCAACCAGCACCTTGGCGGGCCTTGCCCAGCGGCTTCACAAAAACCTGTCATCCTCGAGCCGGCTCTTTTCCAGAGTAATTGGCCTTCAGCATCGGCCCGCATGAAACGCCGGAGCGGCGGATCGACAGCTATGTCGAGCCCAACGGACGGTTTGATCCTTGAACCCAACACCGCGCACTCCGGCACTTGATGCGCTGCTTGAACTGAAGCTGCTGTCAAAGTGCCAGGGTTCGAGTCTCGAACTGCTGATCGGCCTGCCCTGGCCCAAGTCTCCTTGTCGGCTGCGTGGCAGGACCCGGCGGGGCAACCACTTCGGGCATCTCCAGCCAGTACTGACGGCTCTTCGCTGAGAGCACTCCCTCGGAATCGGGCCTCAGCGCTGGCCGCAAAATGTCTCCTGAGGAGGCGGCAATCGTTTCGGCCTTCCAGCGCTCTGAGGGCGGGAGCGACGAGTGTATCTGCTGATCGCTTGCCGGTGTCGCTCTGATTTCCGTCACCTCACCGTTCTGGTGACCTGATCCCTTGGCCCTGCCCATGGTGCCATGTCTCTCCCGCTGTCTGGTTCTGTGTCCCGTCCTCTGTGCCTGCCCGTTCGGGGGAGCGCGCTTACGGGGTTCTTGAGACTGCATCCGTCGGCGTGGCCGCCCAGTCTTCGACTTCAAGGGCCCGTGTCGTCGCGTCGCCTGCGGCTCGCTTCAGCCCGCTGCCCGAGCCCCTGGCTGCCACCCGGCGCGGTACCCGCGCCTGCCCGCCGGGCTTTGCCCGGCAGATTCTGAATGAGCGCGCGCGTCCGCG
>JALOSP010000162.1 GCA_025458365.1 Hyphomonadaceae bacterium | reverse complement strand
TGGCCCGCCATTCTGGGTGCCTGCCTCCGGATTGGGATACCGCCCCATGAGGCCTGGTGTCTCAGCCTGTCCGAGTGGCGTGCGCTCACCGGCCCGAGCCGGCAGAACGCCCTGCCCAGAACCGCACTGGATGCTTTGATCCAGCGCTTCCCCGACATCGCCAGCCCCGACACCTCAAATCCGAGGACCAACACGCCATGAACAAATCCCCCACCATCGACACGTCTGCAGCGGCCGCGGCCTTGAGCGATCTTGCCAGTGGCCCGGCTCAGGATGCCTCGCACGCCATCGGCGAGGCGTTCGCCACGGCAGGCAAGCGCATCGCATCCTCATTGGAAACTGCGGCGCGCACCGGCGAGCTGTCAGTCTCGAGACTGGCCCGGTCGATCCTGAAGGATCTGTCGTCGATCGCGTTCGACCGGTTCGTCACTGCGCCGCTCAATGCTGCCATTGGATCAGTGTTCAAGTTGCCGGTCTCTGGCGCCCGCGCATCCGGCGGACCGGTGACGGCAGGTGGCGCTTATCTGGTCGGTGAGCGCGGGCCAGAGCTGTTCGTGCCTGGGGAGGGGGGCGTGATCGAGTCAGGTGTTGGTGGCGGGCCAGTGCATGTCACGATCAACATGCCCGCAGGCAGTTCGCTCAATGACGCACGCCGGTCATCGGCACAGATCGCCACGGCTCTGGCGCGTGCCGTCCAGCGCGGGGCGCGCGGCGCATGAACGGGTTTCACGACGTGCTGTTCCCGCTCCGCCTGGCCCGTGGCGCGGTGGGCGGTCCGCACCGCCGGACCGATGTGATCGCTCTGGCCAATGGCCGGGAAGTTCGGATCGCGGCCCTGGCCGGTTCGCGGCGGCGGTGGGAAGTGGCGTCGGCCATGATCGACCGGGCCGCGATTGCCGACATCATTGCCTTCTTCGAAGCCAGACGAGGCCGCCTGCACGGCTTCCGCTTCCGCGATCCAGGCGACGACAGCTCTGCCCCCGCCGGGTTTCCGCCATCGCCCAGCGACCAAATCCTGGGAACTGGCGACGGGGCCAACCGCACGTTCCAGCTGGCCAAACACTATGGTGATGGCGCAGGTCACAGCACCCGCACGATCCAGCTTCCGTGGCCCGGCAGCGTCGTGTTGGCTGTTGGTGGTGCCGTGCTGGCACCAGCCAACTGGACGCTCGCCACGACCGGTGGCTTGCTGACACTGGCCACTGCACCGGCACCGGGCTTGCAGGTCACGGCAGGGTTCCGGTTCGATTGCGCGGCACGGTTTGACACCGACACGCTCGACATCGCGATGGATGCTTTCGATGCGGGCCGCACCCTGTCCGTGCCGCTGGTGGAGATCGTACTGTGAGGACGATCCCGCCGGCGCTGTCCGCTGCTCTTGCCTCCGACACGCTGACCCTGGCTGTGCTCACGACGCTCACGCGGGCCGATGGCAAGATTGTCCGGATGGCCGGACATGATCGCGACATCATGATTGATGGTGTGACCTGGCACGCGGCTGCGTCCGCCGACCCCGGTCATGTGGAGCGGCCCGGCGGGCTGGCAGCTGCATCATCAGGCCTGACCGGAGCATTGACCAGCGATGCCGTCAGCGACGCCGACCTCAAGGCGGGGCGCTGGCTCGGTGCCCGGGTCGAGCTGGCGGTGACAGACTGGACGGCACCAGACGCCATCCTGCCGGTGTGGACGGGTACGATCGCCAGCACGATCCAGCGCGACGGTGCCTTCGAACTGGAACTGGAAGGCCTGGAGGCTGGGCTGGACGCCATGATCGGGCGGCGGTTCATGCGCCAGTGCGACGCAAGGCTCGGCGACAGCCGGTGCGGGGTATCCCTGCAAGACCCGCGCTATCGTGGTGAGGCCACCCTGCTCGCAAGCCATTCGGACCGGTCGTTCACGGTCACGGCTCCGGCCGGCTTGCTGGTCGAGCGGCTTGAGCGCGGGTCGGTCTGCTTTTCCAATGGCCCGCTGTCAGGCCTGCGCTATCGGCTCGCTTCGGCTGCGGTCACCGCGAACGGGTTGACGCTCGCGCTGGCGACACCGCTGCCACTGCCTGTCGAAGCGGGAGCCGCGCTGGTGCTGGAAATCGCCTGTGATGGAGCGCTGGCCACCTGCCGTGACGTGTTCGCCAATGCCATCAACCATCGTGGATGCCCCCACATGCCGGGGCCCTCTGCTTCGTTCGCCGGGCCACAAACCGATGTGTCTGGTGGCCGCCCATGAGCGTGACTGCTGCGCAGATCGAGCAGGAAGCCCGGTCCTGGCTGGGCACGCCTTTCGTTGCCGGGGCCAGTGTGCGTGGTGCAGGCTGCGATTGCGGCGGGCTGCCGGCCGGAGTGCTTGCCAACCTCGGCATCCCGGTCAGCCGGGTCGATGAATTGGTCAAGGCGCTGGCGCTCAACCACGCTTTGCTGGTGCCAGATACCCCGCAAGCCGGTGCCATCCTCGCCCTTTCCACTGAACCGGGCGGGCGCCCGGTCCACCTCGCCATCCAGACCTCGGCCCAGACCTTGATCCATGCTCACTGGACCCGCGGTGTCGTCGAAAACCGGTTTGGCCGCTGGTTCAGGGACAGGCTGGTGGCAGCCTACGTCCTCAAAGGAGCTTCCCCATGGCAACCATGATCCTGTCGTCCGCCGGCAACGCCCTGTTCGGGCCGGTCGGTGGCTTTCTTGGCGCGCTGGCCGGACAGAGGCTCGACGGATCGCTGCAAGGCATGCTGACACCAACGGTGCGTGCTCCATCACGGCTCGACCGGCTGTCCGTCCAGTCCGTTGCCGACGGGTCGCCGATGGCCAGAGTGTGGGGCCGGGTGGTGGTGGGCGGTCATGTGATCTGGACCGGTGCCTTTCAGGAGCACACCGGCACCAGCCGCCCCGGTGGCAAGGCCGGCCCCAAGGTCGAGAGCCGAACCTACAGTCTGAGTTTCGCAATCGGCCTGTGTGAGGGTCCGATCAGCGGGATTGGTCGGGTCTGGGCCAATGGCGCCTTGCTTGACATGGCGACCATTGCCCATCGTGTCCACCGTGGCACGTCCGCCCAGGACCCCGACCCTCTTGTGGAAGCGGTCATCGGGCTGGATGGCACGCCGGCCTGGCGCGACTTGGCTGTACTGGTGTTCGAAGACCTGCCGCTGGCGGAGTTCGGAGACCGCATCCCGGTGCTGCAGGTCGAAGTGTTCGGCGTACCCCGGACCCACGAAACCGGTCATCTGCCGCTTGAGCAGGCCGCCAGAGCGGTCTGCCTGATCCCCGGATCGGGCGAGTTTGCGCTGGCTACCACCCCCGTGCGCCAGGTGAGAGCGCCAGGCCTCGAACAGGGCGAGAATCTACATGCCAGCGCTGCCCGCACCGACCTCGACATCGCGCTGGACAATCTGCAGCGTGATCTGCCCGGTGTTACTTCGGTGTCGCTGGTCATCGGCTGGTTTGGCGATGATTTGCGCTGCGGACAATGCACCATCCGGCCCAAGGTTGAAGCCCATGGCAAGATGACCGCGCCGTTGACGTGGCACGCTGCCGGGCTGTCACGCGATCAGGCCAGCTTGGTCAGCACGGTCGCGGGTCGGCCCGCCTATGGTGGCAGCCCGTCTGATAACAGCATTGTCGAGGCGATTGTCGCCCTGAAGGCACGCGGCCTGAAGGTCGTGGTCAACCCATTCATCCTGATGGACATTCCGCCGGGCAACAGCCTGCCTGACCCCAACGGTGCGCCATCGCAGGCCGCCCATCCCTGGCGGGGCCGGATCACCTGCCACCCTGCACCGGGACAGCCAGGCAGCCCGGATCGCAGCACAGCTGCTGCAGCCCAGGTTGCCGCCTTTTTCGGGACTGCCAATGCCAGCCAGTTCTCGGTCGCTGGCGGCACGGTACAGTACAACGGACCTGCGGAGTGGCGGTACAAGCGGTTTGTCCTGCATCTGGCAGCATTGGCCAAAGTGGCAGGTGGAGTGGATGGTTTCCTGCTGGGGTCCGAACTCGTCGGCCTCACCCGGGTGGCGGATGGTGCGGCAGCCAGTCCCGCGGTCGCGGCCCTCGTCAGCCTTGCCGCCCAGGTCAGGGCCATGCTCGGGCCCGATGTGAAGATCGGCTACGGGGCGGACTGGACCGAATATGGTGCTCAGGTTCCAGCAGGCGCCTCCGGCGATATCTGGTTCCCGCTCGATCCCCTGTGGGCTGATCCTGCCATCGATTTCATTGGCATCGACTGGTATGCGCCGATTGCCGACACTGGACCGCAGGATGCATCGCCCGATTTTGCGGGTCTGGTGGATGGTGTCACACGTGGGGAAGGCTTTGACTGGTACTATGCCAGCGAGGCGGCCCGGACCGCCCGCACCCGCGCGCCAATCACGGATGGAGCGTTCCAGGAGCCGTGGGTCTATCGTCAGAAAGACCTGAAAAGCTGGTGGAGCAATCCGCACCACCCCCGGACTGGCGGCACGCGGTCGGCCAATCCCACTGCCTGGGTGCCGAAGTCGAAACCGGTCTGGCTGATGGAGCTGGGGTTTCCGGCAGTGGACAGGGCAGCCAACCGGCCCAGCGTGTTTCCCGACCCAAAGAGCAGCGAGAGCGGCCTGCCACCGTTTTCGACCGGAGCCC
>JALOSP010000161.1 GCA_025458365.1 Hyphomonadaceae bacterium | reverse complement strand
CGACCCGTCGGCATGACAGTCAAACCATGGCATTGGCGGGTATTGGCGGGCGTCGTCATTGCGTGCATCGCGGGGGCAGCGCTTGCAGTGGGCGAGGTCATCGGGCGCAGGGCGGCGGTTTCGCAGATCAATATCGAGGCCCGTGATGCTTCCGAGCTTCTGGCAGCGTCATTGGGGCGGGAGCTTGAGCAATATCGCCTCGCTTCGCGCTTGCTGGCGCAGGATTCCGACGCGGTCCGCCTGCTGCAGGGGGAACGGGGGACCCGTCTGTCGGATTTCAACCGGCGTCTCGAAGCCCTGAGCGACAGCATGGGCGCGGCGGCGATCTATTTGCTGGACACCCAAGGTACGACGCTGGCAGCCAGCAACTGGCGCAAGCCGGAATCCTTTATCGGCGAAAACTATGCGTTCCGGGCCTATTTCCGGGAAGCCATGCGCACTGGAAGCCATGAACAATTCGCCTTGGGCAACACCACAGGGCGTGCCGGTCTCTACATTGCCCGGCACCTGGTACAGTCTGGCCAGCCGGTGGGTGTGATCGTTGCCAAGGTGGAGATGGACAAGCTGGAGGCAGAATGGCGGCAGGCCCGCCTGACTGCCTTTGCCAGCAACACTTATGGCGTCATTCTGGTGTCCAGCGTTGCAGACTGGCGGTTTGACACGATCAAGCGGATCGATCCGGCGACACAGCAACGGATGCTCAACGATATCGAGTATGGCACACGGCCCCTGTCCATGTTGCCAGTCTATGCCGGTGGAGGCGTCCGCCGGGTCAGCGACCCTGGAGCGTGGGAAGGGCCTTGGCTGGAGGCGACCGCCCGGCTCCAGAATGGTTGGACCTTGCATGTCCTGCATGAGACCCGACCCAGAGTGGACGCGGCAACAGCCGCGATCCGGCTTCAAATTATCAGTGTCCTGATGGTGCTTTTGCTGCTGGTGCTCGGCACGGTTTTCCTGAGGCGTTCGCTGGCCTACCGGGCAGAGCGCGCGCTGCTGGCCGAACAGCGAAAGCTCAATGAGCGCTTGATGCAATTCAACAAGCTGGCCACCCTGGGACAGATCGCTGCAGGCGTGGGCCACGAGATCAACCAGCCGCTGTCGGCGATGACTGCATATGCCGCCAATGCGCGAGGCTTTCTGGAACGAGGCGATCTGGCTCAGGCCGGGGACAATCTCGAACGCATTCTCAAGCTTGCCGGGCGGATCGGGACCATCACCGGCGAGTTGCGGGGATTTGCGCGAAAATCCACTGGCGCGATCAGCGTGGTCAATCTGTCCGACGTGATCGACGGGGCGCTCTTGCTCTTGCGCGACAGGATCCGCTCGTCGCGCGCCACGATCCAGACCGAACCCTTGGACCACGCCGTAATCGGCGAGGCCGTGCGTCTGGAGCAGGTGCTGGTCAATCTGATCCAGAATGCTCTCGATGCGGGCCAGGCAGGTGTGGCGATCAGCCTGTCCGTGGAGAGCGATGACCGGTTTGTTTCGCTGACCGTGGCAGACAATGGACCCGGGCTGAGCGACACCGCGCGACAGTCGCTGTTCCAGCCCTTCTCTTCCACCAAGAGGGAGGGTCTTGGCCTGGGGCTGGTGATCAGCCGGGACATCATGAACGGTCTGGGCGGCGAACTGGTGGCGCTGGCCCCCGAACAGGGTGCGGCGTTTGTGATGCGGATGCGCCGGGCACCATGAGTGACATGATCCAGCCCCATGTCATTCTGGTGGATGACGAGCCCGATGTGTTGCGTGCCCAGGGCCAGGGCCTGATGCTGGCCGGGTTCAAGGTGAGCCTGTTCGAGCAAGCGGCCAGTGCGCTCGACACGATTGACGGGTCATTCGAAGGCGTCGTGATCACCGACCTTCGGATGTCTGGCATGGATGGTCTGGAGCTCTTCCGCCACATTCAGGACATTGATGCCGATATCCCCGTCATCCTGATGTCCGGCCATGCCGACGTTCCCACGGCTGTATCGGCCGTCCAGCACGGCGCCTATGACTTCCTCTCCAAACCCTTCATGCCTGATGTGCTGTGCCAGAGCGTGAAGCGCGGCCTCGAGCGCCGTCGCCTGACGCTGGAGAACCGGCTTTTGCGCAGCAGGCAGGCTGATCTGGAAAGCCAGGGCCCCTTGTTCGGGAACTCTCCACTGATCGTCAACTTGCGCCGTGTCATCCAGCAAGTGGCCGAAACGGATGTCGATGTCTTGATCGAGGGTGAATCCGGGACCGGCAAGAGCCTGGTCGCCAGGATGCTCCACGACCAGAGCCAGAGGCGGCGGCGCCAGATGGTGACGCTCGATTGTGGCGCACTTCCAGACCTCGATCATTCGACGGTGCTGTATGGCGCGGCAGCCGGATCGAACCCGGCTACCGCGATGGCGCGGCCGGGGCGGCTGGAGATGGCCCACCGCAGCACCTTGTTTCTCGATGCGATCAACTCGGCTCCGCTGGCAGTCCAGCACAAACTGAGGCCGGTCCTCGAAAACCGGGAGATCACGCCCGTCGGCGCGACACTCGCCAAGCCGCTGGATGTCAGGATCATTGCGGCCAGCACGGAAAGCCTTGCAGCCCTGGCCGAGGCCGGCACTTTCCTGACATCAGTCCTGTTCCGCCTCAACAGTGTCACCCTGCGGCTGCCCGCCCTGCGCGACATGCGCGAGGATATTCCCCTGCTGTTTGCCCGGTTTGTGTCTGACGCATGCCGCCGTCTCGACCGCAATCCACCACCACTGTCGCCGCACATGTGGCGTCGGCTGAACGAATATCACTGGCCGGGAAACACCCGCGAGCTGCGACAGTTCGCCGAACAATGCGTCTTGCGGCTGGACGGCAATTTCTCAATCCTGCCAGACCCGTCACCCGTCACTGGGGCACTGTCCCTCAAGAGCCGGGTCAACGAGTATGAGAGGGCTGTGATCTGCGACGCCCTGAAAGCTGCGGCAGGCGATGTGCCCAGCGTGATCGAAGCGCTTCAGCTTCCGCGCAAAACTTTCTATGACAAGGTCACGCGGCTGGGGATCGATCTGCAATCCTACCGGCGCCCGTCCTGAATTGGCTTGCCCCGATCAGTCCGCGCCCGGCCCCCAGAACCGCCAGACGATGGCGAACATCAAGGCGATGATGCCGATCCGGGCAATCGTCACTGCCCGCATGAAACGGCGTACCCGGGCTATCACCTGGGCATAGATCTCGGCCTCTTCGGGGGTATGCGGACGGATCGCATCCGGCGCGTCATCAGGCTTTTCAAGCGGGTCATGATCAGTTGCGTCAGGGGGCATGGTGTCAGCCCGGCCGGTTCAGTGAAAAATGGATCAACGCCAGAATGGCGCCAAGGATCACCACCTTGCCAATCACGAAAACGACCGCCCAGCGGATCAGCTTTGTCCGTGTCACCGTCACCATTCCCGCTTACCCCTCGAACGGATCGCGTACGAGGATCGTGTCGTCACGTTGCGGGCTGGTCGAGACCATGGAGACCGGGCGGCCCACCAGTTCCTCGATCCGGCGGACGTATTTGATCGCATTGGCCGGGAGGTCTTTCCACGAGCGGGCGCCTGCCGTGGTCTCGCTCCAGCCTTCCAGATACTCGTAGATCGGCTCGACAGCAGCCTGATCGCGGATGCCGGATGGGTAGTAATCCAGCGCCCGGTCACCAATCCGGTAGCCGACGCAAACTTTGAGCATTTCGAGCCCATCCAGAACGTCCAGCTTGGTCAGTGCCATGCCGGTGACGCCATTCACCGCGCAGGCCTGACGGACCATCACCGAATCGAACCAGCCACAGCGGCGGGCCCTGCCGGTCACTGTGCCGAATTCGTGTCCCCGCTCGCCGATCTGGCGGCCTACGTCGTCAAACAATTCGGTCGGGAACGGGCCTTCGCCGACGCGGGTGGTGTAGGCCTTAACGATGCCCAAAACATAGCCAAGCGATCCAGGCCCGATGCCCGATCCCGCCGAGGCCTGACCCGCCACCGTGTTGGACGAGGTCACATAGGGATAGGTGCCATGATCCACATCCAGCATGGTGCCCTGGGCGCCCTCAAACAGGATGCGGCGGCCGCGCTTGCGGGCCTCTTCCATCACCCGCCAGACCGGCTGGGCAAAGGGAAGGACTTTCGGCGCCAGTGCCAGAAGTTCGGTTTTCAGCGCGACCGGGTCCACCGGGGCAAGGCCAAGCCCGGCCCGCAAGGCACCGTGGTGGGCCATCAAGCGTTCGATCTTCGCATCCAGTGCGGCTTCATCGGCGAGGTCTGCAACCCGCACGGCGCGTCGCCCCACCTTGTCCTCATAGGCAGGTCCGATCCCGCGACGGGTAGTACCGATCCGGCCAGACCCGGCTGCAGCTTCGCGCGCACCATCGAGTTCGCGGTGCAAAGACAAGATCAGGCTGGCATTGTCAGCCAGCGTCAGGCCCTCTGGCGTGATCGACAGGCCTTGGGCCGCCACCTTGTCGATCTCGGCCAGCAGCGCGTGCGGGTCCACCACGACGCCCGGCCCGATGACGGACGGTTTGCCTTGCACCACGCCGGACGGGAGTAGCGACAATTTGTAGACCTGATCGCCGACGGTCAGCGTGTGGCCGGCGTTGTGGCCGCCCTGAAACCGGACAACCATGTCGGCCCGGTCG
>JALOSP010000160.1 GCA_025458365.1 Hyphomonadaceae bacterium | reverse complement strand
ATCCTCGATGCGATCAGTGAACAACGGGAGTGAACATGTCTTCAGAAACAGGATCATTGGATCGCAGGGCTGTCCTCGCCGGCGGTGCAGCTGCCGGGTGCGCTATTCTCACCGGATGCTCGGCAACCGCAGCGGTGGGGCCCAGTGCGATCGGGGCCGGTGCCACCGGTGCCGCCTCCAGATCGGCACCCGTCCGGCTGGGGATCGATGTGCTGGCGGCTGACGGGTTTGCGCCGCTGCGCGACCGGCGCGTGGGCTTCATCACCAACCAGACCAGCGTGGACAGGACCGGAACGCTGTCGCGGCTGGTTCTGCAGCGCGGCCTCGGCACTGGCCTGGCGGCCTTGTTCGGCCCTGAACATGGGCTCGACACACGGGTGCGTGCAGGCGAACACGTGCCAAATGCCCGCGACAGTGTCACCGGATTGAACGCATATTCACTATACGGGGCAACGCGGAAACCCACCCCGGAGATGATGGCCGGGATCGATGTTCTGGTGTTTGATATTCAGGACATCGGGGTCAGAAGCTATACCTACATCTCCACAATGGCGCTGGCGATGGAGGCGGCGGGCGAGGCAGGCAAGCCCTTCTTGGTTCTTGACCGGCCCAATCCGATGAGCGGCAGGCGGGTTCAGGGCCCCGGCCTTGAGCCGGAATTCACCTCCTTCGTCAGCCAGGTGCCTGTGCCGTACATGCACGGCCTGACGATTGGCGAACTGGCCCGGATGATGATCGCCAAGCGCTGGATTCGGGCTGTACCGGACCTGACGGTGATATCGATGCAAGGCTGGCGCCGCGAGATGGAATGGGCCGATACCGGGCTGGACTGGGTTGCTACCAGTCCGAACATCCAGACGCCGATGGCGCCCTTCTATTGTGCGGTGACGGGCATTCTGGGCGAGTTGCGTGATGTGGATATCGGCATCAACACGCCCAAGGCTTTCAAGGTTGCTGCCGGGCGCGGGATTGACGGAACGGTCCTCGCCCGTGACCTGGAAGCACTTGGCTTTGCCGGGGTCGGTTTCACTCCTTATGCCAGCACGACCCGGCCTGGTTTTGGC
Organism: Hyphomonadaceae bacterium; assembly: GCA_025458365.1. Classification (GTDB taxonomy): domain Bacteria; phylum Pseudomonadota; class Alphaproteobacteria; order Caulobacterales; family Aquidulcibacteraceae; genus JALOSP01. The sequence continues at coordinate 3,569 of JALOSP010000160.1, read as the reverse complement.
GGGGTGGAGCTCGAGATCGATCCAAACACGACAGCCGATCTGATGGCGCTTGCAATGGCGATCACCGTGGAAATCAACCGACGGGCAGGCGGTGAGCCCTATCGCAACGGCACTGCCAACAATCATGACCTGCTCAACAAAGTCTATGGCAGCCGTGCGCTGGCCCAAGCACTGGAGAGCGGAGCAGGGTGGCATACGCTGGTAGACGCCTGGCCCCCGATCATCACCCGGTTCATCCAGGACCGTGCCCCGTTCCTGTTATATGAATAGTAATTCACAAGAGAGTGCGCAGATCGGTAGCCCGTGGTCCTGCGCCATCCAAGGGCGCCGTCCGGTTGCCACGTGCGGTCAAGCTGGCTACACCCGGCCTGACCCTCTGAAGGATGCCACGATGACCGAGATTGCTACTCTGGAAGCCACGATCAACGCGGCCTGGGAGGATCGGGCTGCGATCTCCACCACCACGTCCGGCGCGGTTCGCGATGCTGTGGAGGCCGCGCTTGCGGGGCTGGATGCGGGCACGCTGCGCGTCGCGTCGCGGGAAGGCTTCACGGGGGAATGGACCACCCACCAATGGCTGAAAAAGGCTGTCTTGCTGTCGTTCAGGCTCAACGACAACTTTGTGGTCGATGCCGAAGCCACTCCGGGTCCGGTGCAACACGCCGGGCGTGCCTTCGACAAGGTGCCGTTGAAGACCGCTCGCTGGCAGGAGGCAGACTTCCGGGCTGCCGGGTTCCGCATGGTGCCCGGTGCCGTGGTCCGGCGTGGCAGCTTCATCGCGCGCAACGCCGTGCTGATGCCGAGCTTCGTGAATATCGGCGCCTATGTGGGCGAAGGCACGATGATCGACACCTGGGCCACAGTGGGGTCGTGCGCCCAGATCGGCGCCAATGTCCATATCAGCGGTGGAACCGGGATCGGCGGGGTGTTGGAACCTTTGCAGGCAGGCCCTGTGATCATCGAGGACAATGTGTTCATCGGCGCGCGCTCTGAAGTGGCCGAGGGCGTGATCGTGCGTGAGGGGGCAGTGATTTCCATGGGCGTGTTCCTCGGTGCCAGCACGAAGATCGTGGACCGGGCCACAGGTGCTGTCACCAAGGGCGAGGTGCCGCCCTATGCTGTGGTGGTGCCGGGCAGCTTGCCCGATCCGAACGGTGGCCCTTCCCTGGCGTGCGCTGTGATCGTGAAGACCGTCGATGCCCAGACCCGGTCGAAGACCGGAATCAATGATCTGTTGCGGGATTAAGTGTGGACCGGGTCCTGCGCTTTGGCATCATTGGCGCCGCCCGGATCGCCGAGGGTGCACTGATCAAGCCCGCGCGCGAAATGGATGGTGTGGCAGTTACCATGGTCGGCGCCTCCACCGCTGACCGGGCCGCAGACTTCGCCCGCCAGCATGGGCTGCCTGCCAGCGGCACCTATGACGATGTTCTCGCGCGCGATGACGTGGATGTGGTCTATATCGCGCTGCCCCCTTCGGCTCATGCGGAATGGACCTTGAAAGCTCTGGCTGCTGGCAAGCATGTGCTGCTGGAAAAGCCTGCGGTTACCACGCCGGACGAAGCCCGCGCGATTGTCACTGCGGCAGAAGCAGCCGGACTGCGCCTGATCGAAGCGTTCCATTATCGCTACCACCCGCTCTTTTCCCGGGCCATCGAGGTGGTGCGATCGGGGATGATCGGCAGCGTGCTGACCGCCCATGCCGAATTCTCCGTCCCGATTACCCGTGGCGAGCCCGAGTTTCGGTGGAAGGCTGCGCTTGGTGGTGGCGCTTTGGCCGATCTGGGCTGCTATTGCGTCCACTGGCTGCGGACGATTGCAGGGGAAGAGCCGGAGGTGACCGAGGCCACCCAATGGCTGGAACCAGATGGTGCCGACCGGCGGACAGAAGCCCATCTGCTTTTTCCTTCCGGCCTTGTGGCCTCGCTGGAAACTGACATGGAGCCTGCTGATGGCAAGGTGGCAGCCAGCTTGACTGTCACCGGGAGTGCGGGCCGCTTGGAAATCATCAATCCGCTCTCGCCACAGCGGGGCCACCGCTTTGCGGTGACGACACCGGGCGGCACCCGGGAAGAGGCCTTCTCCCGCGAACCGACCTTTGCCTTTCAACTGGCTGCCGTCGTCGATGCCATCCGGTACGGACGCGCTGTGCCAACCGAGAGCGCCGACCTGACTGGCAATGCGGATGCCATGAGCGCCATTCGCGACAGTGCGCGACACCTCTGAAGGCTGCTGGCCGGTCCGCTTCGGCGATGTCTTGCAGCCAGCGCGGGCGTAGTCCATTCCTCCAACCAGGCGCACGCAGATTGCGCCAGTCAGGGATGTGCCACCATGAGCTGGAAGCCGGAAATCGATGAACTGCGCACCCGCCAGGCGCTGGCCGAGGCAATGGGTGGACCAGAGCGGGTGGCCCGCCAGATCGCGCAAGGCAAGCTGACCGCCAGAGAGCGGGTGGCCGCCCTGCTGGATCCCGACAGTTTCCATGAAGTCGGCCAGATCGCCGGGGTCGCCAGTTATGGTGCTGGTGGCACATTGGAGGCCTTCACCCCGTCCAACATGGTCACCGGTCGCGGCCGGATCGACGCCCGCCCGGTGGCCGTGATTGCCGATGACTTCACCGTGCGCGGTGGTGCCGCCGATGCGGCGATCTGGCAGAAGATGGTCCAGATCGAGAAGTTTGCCGTGGAATACCGGATGCCGATGATTCGCATGGTCGATGGCACTGGCGGTGGCGGTTCGGTGAAGATGCTCGAGAAGGACCCGCGCACCTACATTCCCGAAACGCCCGGCTGGGAGGTGGTGGTGCAGGCCCTATCGACCGTGCCGGTGGTGTCGCTGGCGCTGGGGCCTTGCGCCGGGCTGGGCGCAGGCCGTGTGGTGGCCAGCCATTACAGCGTGATGGTGAAGGGCTTGAGCCAGGTGTTTGTTGCAGGCCCGCCCGTGGCGCGCGCGATTGGTGAGGACATCGACAAGGAAGGTCTCGGTGGCTGGGAGATCCAGGCGAAGAACGGCGTGGTCGATGATGCCGCAGACACAGAGCTTGAAGCCATGGCCATGGCCCGGCGGTTCCTGTCGTATCTGCCCGGATCAGTCCACGAATTGCCCGCCCGCCTGCCGTGTGAGGACCCCACGGACAGGGCCGAGCCTTTCCTGCTCGATATCGTGCCGCGCGATCGCAAGACGCCTTACAAGTCGCGCCGTGTGGTGGAAGCCTGCGTTGATACGGGCAGCTTCTTCGAAACCGGGCGGCTCTGGGGGCGAGGTATCGTCACCGGTCTGGCGCGGCTGGATGGCTGGCCAGTGGCGGTCATGGCGGGCGACCCGTTCTTTCTCGACGGCGCCTGGACAGCCGATACCGCCGCCAAGGTCGAGCGGTTCGTGGAGCTGGCCGACACATTCCATCTGCCGATCGTGCATTTTGTCGATTGTCCCGGCTTTGCCGTCGGTCGCAAGCATGAACAGGCCGGTGTCACACGGGCAGGCGTGCGCGCCATGAGCGCGGTGTATCGGGCCAGGGTGCCGTTCTGTGCGGTGGTGATGCGCAAGGCCTACGGGCTTGCCGGATCGGC
>JALOSP010000159.1 GCA_025458365.1 Hyphomonadaceae bacterium | reverse complement strand
GCGGGGTCAGCACCCACGAGCCGGACGCCATCCATTGCCGCGCCTGTGGCGCCAAGTTGCCGCCCCACCGCCTGAAGCGCCGCAAGCGGGGCATGCTGTGACCGGGACCGGAGCCAACACACCCATCGCCTGTGCCGATGTGCCCAGGGAGGCGAACCGGTCTGATGGCGCCTTGATCAGTCGCAGACGTGCCTTGACCGAGGCCTCACATGGCCCGCCGGCCAGTGTTGGCGTCGTGCTGGAAGAATTGTCGCCCGGCATGAAGACCAGCCTCGCCCACTGGCACACCCTCGAGGAGGAGCATGTGTTCATCCTCTCCGGCACGCTGACCGCGCAGATCGGCCAGGCCCGGCACATCATGCGGGCGGGCGATTATGTGCGCTTCCCGGCAGGGGCCGAGGAAGCCCACACTCTGTTCAATCACACAGATGCGGTCTGCCGCTACATCCTCGTCGGAACGCGCGATGGCGATGACATCTGCTATTATCCCGACGCCGGGCTGATGAAGCTCGCCCGCACAGGGCAGATCTATCCGCTCGACGCCGGTCGCGATGGCTGGGACTGACCGACCGGATCAGGCCCAGTTACACCACCGTGCCTGCTGGCATTTTCATCACCTGGCCACTTCAGCCGCGCCTTCAGTCCGGCTTCCACCCCCGGCCATTCGCCGGCCAGCACGCTGTACCATGCCGTATCGCGCCAGCGGCCATCGTGCATCAGCATGTGGCGGCGATGAATGCCTTCGAATTGGGCGCCGAGTTTCAGCAAGGCCGCCCGCGACCGGGCGTTCAGGGCATCGGTCTTCAATTCCATGCGCTGCGCCCCGCTGGCAAAGGCGTGGGAGAGCAGCATCAGTTTGCAGGCCGGATTGACCAGGCCGCCGCGCACGCTGGCCGCGTACCAGGTAAAGCCGATTTCTGCCCCGCAATGCTCGGGCCGGATATTGAGATAGCCGCTCATGCCGACCACATCGCCCGCAAGCCGGACAACATGGTGCAGCATGCGGCCTGCCGCCTGGTCTGCCATCATGGAGGCAAACACCTCTTGCCATGGCAAACCCAGCATGTCGCGCGGCCACCAGGTCCAGGTGGCGCTGTCTTGTGCCAACCGGCAAAGCGCATCGCTGTCGGCGTCGGCCAGTGGCGCCACCGTCACGCCAGCGACAGTCTGCCGGGCGTGGGTCAGCCTCATCATCGCGCCCCCAGCAGCCAGTCGAGTTGATCACCGACACGGGCACGCCATGCCGCTTCATTGTGATCGGCGCCCGGATAGGCGCGGATCTTGAAGTCCGCGCCTTCGACAAACCCCTGTCGCACCAGCCAATCGCCAACAGCCCGCGTCGAAGGACCATAATGAGCGTCCTGGCCCGCGGTTCCGTAGTCAAAGAAGAAGCGCTGGCTGCGCACCACACTTGCCCCATTTGCGATGTCGGTCACGACATAGGGAACAGTACTCGGGTTGGCGACGGGCGGCGCGAACTCGCCGTTGATCATGGCGGGCGTCAGCAGGAAGGCGGTGGAGACACAGCCGCAGGCGGAGAAGACCTCAGGATGGTTGGCCACCAGATAATAGCTCAACAGACCGCCCATCGAAGACCCCATGTGGAAGGTGTGCTCCGGCCCGGTCAGCGTGCGATACTCGCGGTTCACGCGCGGCATCAGCTCCTCGATCAGAAACCGGGCATACTTCGGCGCATCGTGCCAGGGGCTGTAGTCCTGAAATCTTCTCGCGGTACTCCATGTCGACACGATGATCGCAGGCTCGAACCGGCCTGCTTCCATGCCGGCCACCATGGCCTCGTCCACGCCCCAGTCGATGCCGGTGTTGGCGATCCGTGGATCGAACAGATTCTGCCCGTCGCTCATGTAGATCACGCGGTAGCGCTTGGCCGGGTTGTCTGCGTAGCCCGGTGGCAGCCAGATCGAGGCATGGCGGGTCTCGCTCAAATGCGCTGAGGCCATATCCGGCCAGTAGATCAGCGTGCCCTTCACGCCCGAGCCTGCCACATCGGCCATGAAGGTGCGCGGGTCGGCCTTCCAGCGCGGCACTTCAAGCCGGGTGGCTGTTGTTGATGCCGTCACCTGCACGCGCTGGTTGGGCAAGGCCGCACCATCCGCCCGCGCTGCTTCCCTGTCCCACGATCCCAGCGTCACCTTGTATTCGAAGGTCTGACCCACTGGCAGCGCGAGCCGGACCACACGCTCGGTGCCCGCCGGATCGTCCAGATCGCCCATCCGCAGAGCATCAGGTCGCCACGGACCAAGTTGCGGGAGACTGCCGGTAATATAGACGTCACCCGAATTGGGCGGAACAGTTACCATGACCCAGACATCAACGAGCCCGTCTGTCCGGGCAGGTGTGGTCTGCATCACGGCAGGTCCGCCCGGACCTGACGCGCTTGCCGGTATGCCTGCCGCGCAGCCAGTCAAAAGAAACAAGAATGCCAGCCAGACGGCACCGAGACCAGACCTGCCCACAATCGCACCCTCCGCACAGACTTGCCGATGGACGCCCGGCGCCCACCTCGTTAACGTGATACCAGATGCCAGACACACGAGTGGCGATAAAGCCGCCAGCACAGGGAGCAGCCTCATGAACTTCGAACATTCTGCCGAGACCAAGAACTGGATCGACCGCGTCACCGCCTTCATGGAGGCCCATGTCTATCCGGCTGTGCCGGTCTACAAGGAACAGGACGCACAGGGTGAGCGCTGGAAAGTGATCCCGGTGGTGGAAGAGTTGAAGGCCAAGGCCAAGGCGGCCGGCCTGTGGAACATGTTCATGCCGCCGAGCCATGGCGCGGCCCATCTCGATGACACGTTCGAGTTCGAGGGCCCCGGCCTGTCGAACGTGACCTATGCGGCGCTGGCCGAAATCATGGGCCGCGTCGGCTTTGCATCCGAAGTGTTCAATTGCTCGGCGCCCGACACCGGCAATATGGAAGTGCTGATGCGTTACGGCACGCGCGAGCAGAAGGAACAGTGGCTGCGTCCGCTGATGAACGGAGAAATCCGGTCGGCCTTCCTGATGACCGAACCGGCTGTGGCAAGCTCGGATGCCACCAATATCCAGACCTCGATCCGGCTGGATGGTGACGAATATGTGATCAACGGGCGCAAGTGGTGGAGTTCCGGCGTCGGCGATCCGCGTTGCAAGGTCGCCATCGTGATGGGCAAGACCGACACTGGCGCCGACAAATACCGCCAGCAAAGCCAGATCCTCGTGCCACTGGACGCCAAGGGCGTCACGCTGGTGCGCCCTCTGCATGTCTATGGCTATGATGATGCGCCGCACGGCCATTATGAAGTCCTGCTGGAGGACGTGCGCGTGCCAGCCGCCAACATGATCCTGCGCGAGGGGGCAGGCTTCGAGATCGCTCAAGGCCGCCTGGGGCCGGGCCGCATCCACCACTGCATGCGCACCATCGGCACCGCTGAAGTGGCGCTGGAAAAGATGTGCCAGCGGCTTCTGTCACGTGAGGCCTTCGGCAAGAAGGTGGCCCAGCATTCGGTCTGGGAAGAGCGGATCGCCCGCGCCCGGATCGATCTGGAGATGACCCGCCTCTTGTGCCTGAAGGCCGCCTATATGATGGACACTGTGGGCAACAAAGTGGCCCGCGCCGAGATCGCCATGATCAAGGTGCAGGCCCCGACCATGGCGCTGAAGATCATCGACGATGCCATCCAGGCCCATGGCGGCGGTGGCGTCAGCCAGGACTTCGGTCTGGCCCAGGCCTGGTCCGGCATCCGCACCCTGCGGCTGGCTGACGGCCCGGATGAAGTCCACAATCGCACCATCGCCCGGATGGAACTGGGCAAGCATGCCGGTGCCATGATGGCGGCAGCGCAGGAGGAAAACCGCCTGCATGTGGCAGGTATCCGGTAAGATATCGGGATCGGGCGTCACCAGGCACGCAAAGTGACACACGCGGAGGTGCGGGTTTGGAAACCCGCGCTCCGTAAAGGACATCCGCAGCGGATCACGGACAGCCACGGAAAAGGTGATCGACGCAGCTCTTTCCATCTGCCCCAAGCCACCTAGCTCCGCCAGTCGGATGGCACAGGTGGTCTTGCGATGAATGGAAAACTTTGGGCAGAAGCAGCATCCTTGATGCGTCTTGGCGCAGTTTGCACCGGACTGGTGTGGCTTTGTGCCGTGACGGCGGTTCTGGCAACCGGCATCACGCTGGTGCCGGCCCTGACTGTGATGATGGCAGGCGGTGGCGTGTTTGCAGGTACGCTGGCCTGTGCGGCGGTGATATTTTCTGCCAGGGCGCGCGCCGCTGGTTTGCCAGCCACCCCCGGCTCGATCTGGACCATCAGCCGCGACCCGGCCAGGCTTGGCCCGGCTGGACTGGCGTTTGCGGTCTCGGCGGGTGTTGGCTGGGCGCTGCTTACTGGCACCGGTTCCGTTCTGTGGCTGCTGGTCGGCGCGGCCACCGGGGCAGGCATCGGCACAGCGCTTGTGCTGGTCAAGCGGCACGCCACCTGAGACCCGGGCAGCGCCCGCAATCCGGTCTGTTTCAGCCCGGGCTGGACAAATCGTCACACCATGGCAGTGTGATCACGATACCATGATCAATAAAACTTCATCCAATTCCAACGTCTTCAGTCGTTTCATGCATAGTGAGCTCGCATGTTTCTCATTGAGAAATTCC
>JALOSP010000158.1 GCA_025458365.1 Hyphomonadaceae bacterium | reverse complement strand
AACCAGCGCGGTGGTAACCAGCGCGACCGGCGCGGCTCTTGGTCCGCGCGTCAACACGACCAGCAGCGCACCTGCCACAAGCAATCCACAGAATGCGAGCGCAATCGGGCCAGGCCCGCCGCCGACATCTGGACGGGCAGCCTGAACCTCGACCATCCCGACCGGAACGGCCACACCATCGGCGCCATTTGCCCGCACCGCCTGAACCCCGAACCCGGCACCATCACTGCCGACAAATCCGGTGGCTGCGGCAAAACCTTCAACCGGCATGTCGGACCGCGCCTTCAGGGCATAGTCGAACAATGGCTTCTGGGCATCGGTGATCGGTGCGCGGCTGCCTGCAGGCTGCGGGGCGCCGTCCGGGGCAACGAGAATGGTGACTGTCCGCGCCAGCGTGTCGACGACGCGGATCTGGCGCAGCTCTGTCACGCGGGCAAGCTCGGCAGTTTCACCCACCAGCGCATTGGCATCGCGCGCAACACCGGCCTCCGCACTCAACGACCTTGCCGCCGCATCGGCAATCAAAGTTGCCCGCGCTTGAGCCAGGGACGATGCGGTCTGGCGGCTCGCCTGCCCGCCAAACAGTGACGCTGCCAGAAGGATCAACCCGACCGACAGGATCAGGCCTGTGATGGCAGACCATGCAATCGGTACACGCGCCGCAACGCCTGCGCCAGCGCCAGCGCCAGCGCCCTTGATTGTGCTCACTCCGCTCACGACCCGCCTCCTGCACTGGCCTTCAAGGCCTCCAGCGCCACGCCGACTTCGCGCTGCAAATCCGCCATGGCTGCGGCTGGTGTGGTTTCGCCTTTGATGATGCGCCGCAAGGCAGTTTCCGCCGGGGTCCACACCAGCGTCATCTCAGGCGAATTGGGGGTTGCCACGGCTGTGGCCTGTTGGGCACGGAAGGCCTGAATCACCGGATTGGCCGCCACATCGGGCAGATCGTAGGCGCCCCGTGAGGATGGTAGCTGGCCTCCCTTGCGCGCCATGATGGCGGCTGCCTCCTCGCCTGTCAGGAACTGGGCAAAGCGGAATGCCTTGACCGGATCGGGCTTGTTGGCAGCCAGATAGACCGCTTCGACCGACATCCAGGGGCGCATTGGCGCCCCACCCGCTTCAGACAGGGCTGGCAGTGGTGCGACACCGTAGTTCAGACCCGGCTTGATCTGGCCGATGAACCAGGGACCATTGAAGATGAAGGCGGCGCGCCCGGCGTTGAACAGGCTGTCCATCAGCGACGGGGTCGGGTCGAGCGGCAGGATGCGGGCCTCGTCCTTCCACGACAGCAGCAGGTCGCCAGCCTTCACATTGGCAGGCGCATCCAGCTGAATATCAAGCGCATCATCGAACACGCCGCCGCCGAAACCATTCTGCAGGGCAGCGTGGAAGAAATAGTCGTCGTAGGTATAGACCAGTCCGAACTTGCCGCGCGCCGCATCGGTATTGGCCTTCGCCATCGCCACCAGTTCGGCAGTGGTGCGGGGCGGCACAGGCACCAGATCCTTGTTGTAGATCAGCGCAATCGACTTGTAGTTCAGCGGCAGGGCATAGATCACGCCCTTGTAGGTGACCGAATCCAGCATCCCTGGCAGATAACGGGCCCGGTCTTCGTCGGTCACCCAGAAGTCGAGCGGCTCGAGCGTGTCGCCGCCCTCGGCCCAGCCACCCATCCGGTCATGGGCAAACAGGAAGAGGTCTGGCCCCTTGCCGCGCGGCACAGAGGCGCTGAGCTTGTTGGGCAGTGCCTCACCGGGGACCGCCACCGCCTTGACCCGGGGTTGCCCATCCCCGGCGCGGCTGTTCCAGAGCGCGATGACCTCCTCCAGCGCCACCTTCTCCTCGCCGCGGTAGCCATGCCAGATGACCAGCGTGTTGCTGTCATCGGCAGGCTGGCATGCGGCCGCCAGCGACAGGCCTGCGAAGGCTGCCAGCAGCAGCAGGACCCGGGCGAAAACCGTCCGGACGGGAGCGGGAAGCCAGCCGCCGACCACGGATCTAGCTCCGCTCCGGCAGGCGTTTCTGGCTGTCGGGGTCGAACAGATGGACCTTCGCCAGATTGATATCCACCGTCATGGTTGCACCCATCTGCGGCACCACATGGTGGCTGAAGCTCTTGGCGATCAGGGTCTGGCCGTTCACATCCAGATAGATCAGCACTTCGTGGCCGAGGGTCTCGATCATCTCGACAGTGCCGGTTGCGGTCGCGTGGCTGGTGAACGGCATGCCGCCATCGGCCTGCGGGCGCACATCTTCGGGTCGCACACCGAGGGTCAGGCGCGGCGGGGCATTGTCGAGGACCCAACGGGAGTCGATGGCCGCCGGCGCGTTGAAGGTCGGGTGGGACATCAACGTCCCGTCGCGCGTCACATCCATGATCGCCATCGATGGCGCGCCGATGAACCGGGCGACAAACAGATTGGCCGGACGGTCATACAGTTCCAGCGGCGTGCCGCACTGCATCAAATTGGACTGCCCGGCCTCTGCCAGCGGGGCCAGCACTGCAATCCGGTCACCCATGGTCATCGCTTCCACCTGATCATGGGTGACATAGACCGAGGTGGTGTTGGACTTGCGCTGGAGTTTGGAGATTTCCGCCCGCATGCCGGTGCGCAGCTTGGCGTCGAGATTGGACAAAGGCTTATCGAACAGGAACACCGACGGCTGGCGCACAATGGCCCGACCCAGCGCCACACGCTGGCGCTGGCCGCCAGACAGCGCCTTGGGCTTGCGATCCAGATAAGGGCCGAGGTCGAGGATCCTGGCTGCCTCGTTCACCCGCGCATCGATCTCGGCGGGGTCCATCTTGCGAACCTTCAGACCGAAAGCGATGTTGTCGCGCACGGTCATGTGGGGATAGAGCGCGTAGGACTGGAACACCATCGCCACGTCGCGTTCCTTCGGGGCCAGATCGTTCACCACGCGCCCGGCGATCGACATCGTGCCACCGGAAATCGTTTCCAGCCCGGCAATCATCCGCAACGCGGTGGATTTGCCGCAACCCGACGGCCCCACGAACACCATGAACTCCCCGGACCGGATCTCCAGGTCCAGGTTGCGGATCACTTCCACCTCGCCATAGCGCTTGGTCACGCCGGAAAAACTGATGGCCGCCAATTTGCCCCCTCCCGCCCAGGCACACGACAGGTGCCCCGCGTGCTGCCTGCATGGTGCAGACCGCACCGGCTGGTGCGACCTGATGCCAAATGTGCACGAGAATAGCGGTGATCGTCACCCACACGCAGGCCCGCGCCCACACTGTGACGAAAATCCGACAGGCGGCAAGCCTGCGATGCTCCTCCCATGCCAGCGGTTGTGCCCGCCCTCGCATCATTCGCCGTCTGGTGGCGAAATGTGTGCGGGGGGTTGCGGGCGCCCGCCTTTCTTTGGCAAAGACTTCTTGCCAGTCGGGTAGCAAAACTACAAGCCCCCGCTTCGGGAGTTGTTTCAGCCGACTGGCACGGGCTGCCGGAAGCGACCGCAAGAGACGTGAGCACGGTTGTTCCGGGGAGGAGGCAAGGATGCTTTTCGCGCGAATCAGCGAGGAGCTCGCGCGGCTGCGACCGTCCGAGCGGCGCGTGGCGGAGTTTGTGCTCGCCCGTCCCACGGTTGCGGCCGAGATGACGATCGCCGACCTTTCGCGCGAAGTCGGCGTGTCGGAGCCGACCGTGATGCGGTTCTGCAGGGCCCTGGGCCTGAAGGGCTTTCAGGATATGAAGCGGCAGGTGATGCGCGATCTGGAGCGTCGCAAGGCCACCTCGGCGCCGACCAGCCCGCAGGCGTCGGCTGCAAGACCGCCAAGGGCTTCGCGTGGCAGCCAGCGGCTGCCGGATGCCGGGCCGCTGGCCGAGCTGATCACCCGCCAGGGCGGGATCACCGTCCATGCTCTCGATCCGGAGTTCGAAGAGCTGGCGTCGGCAGCCAATGACCACTTGAAGATTGCACTGGGCCGGATCGGCATTCGGGTGCGGGCCGGGGATGCAAGCGCCTGCCTCGAACTGGGTGACAGTGGTGGTGGCCAGCTGGTGCGGCTGGTCGGCGCGCCCGTGGCGTCCGGCCTGTCCGGACGCGTCCCCGTGCTGCTGACACCGCCGGGCGCCAGCGTGTTCGAGCGGTTCAAGCTGGTCATCGGCCTGATCGACGATATCGCCGAACACCTGACCAGCAAGGCTGGTGCCAGCTTCAACCGCCAGGCCGAACGCGAGCAGGCCTTTGCCCGGTCGCGCGCCCTGATCCTGTCGGGCCTGCCCGATTCCATGAAGGGTGGCCCCGGCGCACGACCGCCACCACACCCCGATCCAGACCCCGGTCATGCACCGGGCCGGGCCTGAAGGAGGCTTCGATTTGCCACGCAAGACCAACCCTGCGCGCCTCCTGCCAGACGGTGCCGCTGCCGCCCTGATGGCGGGCACCCATGCCGATCCGTTCGCAATCCTCGGCCCGCACCCGGTCGAAGGCGGCGTTCGTGTGACAGCGGTGTTTCCCGATGCGCAGACCGTCACACTTGTGCGCGACGGTGACCGGCGCGACCTGCTGGTCCTGGAGCATGACGGTGGCGTGTTTGCCGGGCTGATCGAAGGCATGGCGGCTGACGCACCCTACCGGCTGGAGATCAGCCGCAACGGCTATGTCTGGCAGCAGGAAGACCCCTACCGGTTCGGCTCTTC
>JALOSP010000157.1 GCA_025458365.1 Hyphomonadaceae bacterium | reverse complement strand
GCACTTCTGCTGGTGTTGGCCAAGGGCGCAGTCGGGCGCAGCTATAACATCGGGGGCGAGAACGAGCGGCGCAACATCGACCTTGTCCGCACCATCTGCGCCCTTCTCGACCACATGGCGCCCATGGCCACGCCTTACGCCGAGCAGATCACCTTCGTCACCGACCGTCCTGGCCATGATGCACGCTATGCCATTGATCCCGCGCGCATCCGGCAAGAGCTGGGCTGGCGGCCATCGGTGACGGTCGAGGAAGGCCTGCGCCGCACCGTACGGTGGTATCTGGACAACGAAAGCTGGTGGCGCCCCCTGCTGGAGCGGCAGGGCGTGGGGCAGCGGCTGGGTACGGGGACCTAGCCTGCCATGCCAACGGGGCCATCCGTCTACTATGATGAAAGCGCCATGCGCAGTCTTGTCCAGGACGGCGGCCACCGGCGAATTGTCGGTGGGCTGTGGGAGGAGATGGGATCACTTCAGTTGAACCAGCTGATTGCCCGGGGCATGGTGCCGGGAGATCGCCTGCTTGATGTCGGCTGTGGCAGTCTGCGTCTTGGAAGGCTGGCCTGCGCCTATCTGGACCCCGGTCACTATTGGGGAACCGACATCAGTCCAGATCTGGTCGAAACCGGCTATCAGCAGGAAATCCTGTCTGCGGGTCTGCAGAACCGCCTGCCGCGCACGAATCTGGTGATTGATGCCGAGTTCGGATTTGCCGGTCTGCCGACTTCGTTCGATTTCATCATGGCGCAATCCGTTTTCACGCATCTTTCGCTGAACCACATGCGGTTGTGCTTTGCAAATCTGGCGGGTCATCTGACTGGCCCGTGCAAGGCCTATTTCACAATCTTCATGCCTGTCGCGGGCGTTCGGCCGGCGCAACCTTCGGCGCAGAAGGACGGTGTCGTGTCCTGGTCCTACAAGGATCCGTTTCACTACGAATGGGATGACATCCGCCACGCCTTTCGTGGTTTGCCCTGGCACCTTAGCCTGATCGGTGATTGGGCGCATCCTCGCAACCAGATGCTGGTTGAGGCCGTTCTTGGCAATGACGCTTCCCGCATGGATCACAGAGGGCCGGCATGAGAGTTCTAGTTTTCGGGAAAACCGGCCAGGTCGCAACGGAACTGGCACGGCGGGTGCCGGCAGGAATGACTGCGCGGTTTCTGGACCGGGACGAGGCCGACCTGAGGGACCCTGCCGCCTGTGCCGCGAGGATTGGGAACTGCGACTGCGTGATCAACGCAGCGGCATGGACGGCTGTGGACAAGGCCGAAACCGAAGAGGCGGCGGCCACGGTGGTGAATGGCGATGCCCCGGCAGCCATGGCGCGGGCCTGTGCCACGCTGGGCGTGCCGTTCCTGCATGTTTCCACCGACTATGTATTCGACGGGGCGGGCGACCAGCCGTTTCGGCCGGACCATCCGACCGGCCCGCTTGGCGCCTATGGCCGCAGCAAGCTGGCCGGAGAACAGGGCGTTCGGGCGGCAGGCGGCAACCATCTGATCCTGCGCACAAGCTGGGTCGTGTCGGCCCATGGTGCGAATTTCGTGAAGACGATGTTGCGGCTGGGGCGCGAGCGCGAGAGCCTGAACGTGGTGGCCGATCAGGTCGGCGGGCCGACCCCTGCCGCGGCCATTGCAGATGCGCTGATCGCGGCCTCGCAGGCCATGGTGAAGGGGACACCCGGCGGTACCCATCATTTCAGTGGTACCCCCGATGTCAGCTGGGCCGATTTCGCCCGCGAAATCATGGCGCAGGCGGGCCTGCCCTGCGTGATCAAGGACATAGCGTCCAGCGAATACCCGACCCCCGCGCGCCGCCCAGCGAATTCGCGCCTGGATTGCTTGGCCTTAGCGGCGGCTTTTGGCATCGCCCGCCCAGACTGGCGGGCGCACCTTCGTGACATCATTCAGGAGTTGGGCACATGAGGCGCAAGGGAATCATCCTGGCCGGCGGGTCGGGAACTCGACTTTACCCCATCACCATGGGCGTCTCTAAACAGCTGCTGCCGGTTTATGACAAGCCGATGGTCTACTATCCTTTGTCGGTCCTGATGCTGGGGAACATCCGCGACATCGCCATCATCACCACTCCCGAGGATCAGCCCCAGTTCCAACGCTTGCTGGGCGATGGCGGCCAGTGGGGTCTGTCATTCACCTGGATCGAACAACCCCGACCCGACGGGCTGGCCCAGGCCTATCTTCTTGCCGAAGATTTCCTTGCTGGCGCGCCTTCGGCGATGGTCCTTGGCGACAACATCTTCTTCGGTCAAGGGTTGCCGGAAATGCTGGCGGCTGCTGATGCGCGGATCAACGGCGGGACGGTCTTTGGCTACCATGTCGCCGATCCTGAGCGTTATGGCGTCGTGGACTTCGATGAGGGCGGCCGTGTAAGGGCAATCGTCGAGAAACCGAAACACCCGCCGTCTAACTTCGCGGTCACCGGGCTATACTATCTGGATGGACGCGCGCCCGACCTTGCCCGATCCATCAGGCCTTCAGCAAGGGGTGAGCTTGAGATCGCCGATCTGCTGGAGATCTTGCGCGCCGAAGGCAGCCTTTCGGTCGAGCGTATGGGGCGGGGATTTGCTTGGCTGGACACGGGCACCCATGCAAGCCTGCTGGACGCGGGCAACTTTGTCCGCACGCTGGAGCAGCGGCAGGGACTGCAGGTGGGCTGCCCGGACGAGATAGCCTATCGTCAGGGTTGGATCGACCGCGACGGACTCGTACAGCGCGCGCGGCTCTTCCAGAAGAACACCTATGGGCAATATCTTGCCGGGATCCTCAAGGAATAGGCGTCGACCCGCCAGAATCTGGCAGTTCGTTGCTGCTCTGTTTCCAAAAAGTTTACGATTCCCGTGGAAACCTGCATTTCTGTCTGGAAATGGCCTGTGTTCGCGCACATCATCAACCCTGAGCAGTTTACTCGGAAAGGAGGGTGCCGTGCTTTTGGGATTTGTTCTCTCCGCGATCGCAGCCGGTGCCGCTGGACTCCTTGCTTCGATCATCGCGGGCCATCCGCTCATGGTGTCCCTCATGTTCTACAGCCTGTCCGGCTGCTGCGGCGTGCTGGCTTTTGCCTGGCATGCGGTGAATCCTAAGGCCCCGCAGGACTGAGTAAGCCGTTTCTCTTCCGGAAACGACCGGCAGCTCGGCCCGTGTGGTCTGGATTGTTCCCCTTGCCGTCCGGCCTGACGAATCAATTCTGCAACCTTGGGTGGCGTGAACCTCGCGGCACACTCATGACGTGTTCCGGCCGCATGTCGTTAACGACTTTGGCTAAACCATGTCCTTTTTTCAGTCGTAACGTGGCGTAAATCTGATGAACGCAGCGCCTGACCCATGGTCAAGCCACAGATGCGCAGGATAAAATGCAAATTGGGGGCGTTCGAGAAGGGTGCATGTCATGTGCTGCCAAGAGCGCATATTCACGTTTCATGACCTGGCGCGAATGCTGCGCCAGGGCCTATCCGTGTGTGGCACGCAGTTGACACTGTTCGCAGGGCCTTGACAATGTCTGTCAGTATTCACGAGTTCCCAGGTGGCAGAGCTTTGCCGATGGCTGTGGTGGGCGGGGATTCAGAACCCGGCCACGGCCAGATTTGCAAGACACCGCGCCGCGGAGGCCTCTATCGTCGGGGCGCAAAGCGCGCTCTTGATATCCTAGCTATCCTGGCTGCCGTGCCGGTCGTGGTTCCGATGGTGGCGGGGCTGGCCATCTTGGTCGCCCGCGATGGCGGCCGACCGTTCTACACCCAGGAGCGTCTGGGCAAGGATGGCAAGGTGTTCCGCATGTGGAAGCTGCGCAGCATGGTCACCGATGCCGATGTCCGGATGGAGAGCTATCTGGCCGACAACCCAGAGGCCCGGGCCGAGTGGGACAGTACCCAGAAGCTCAAGAACGACCCCCGCATCACTCCGTTTGGCCAATTCCTTCGTCGATCCAGTCTGGATGAACTGCCGCAACTCTGGAACGTGCTTAAGGGCGACATGAGCCTGGTCGGCCCGCGTCCGATGATGGTGAACCAGCGGTCCATCTATCCCGGAACCGCCTATTACCGGCTGCGCCCAGGCATTACCGGCTATTGGCAGACTGCTGGCCGGAACAAGACGACGTTCGAGGCCCGCGCCGAGTTCGATGCTGCCTACGAGGCCGAGGTGACCCTGATGACCGACCTGCGGATTCTGACGCGGACGGTGGGCGTGGTACTGAAGGGCACCGGTTACTGACCTGACCGAAGGAAAGCAAAGGTCGCCCGCCCGGACCGGCGGACGTTTTTTGTCGGGTTACGACAACGCCGCTGCCACAAAGAGAACAGCAGTAAGTCCGCTGCAGATCAGCACCAGCTTCGGCAGGGCCAGCACCCTGTCGCGCATCTTCGCTACACCAGGTCCACCGCCCGCACTGCGGCGCGGCTGGTGAGGAAGAGCAAGTTCGGGAATGGCTACGATCGGGCGCAGCCCCAGTTGCCGCTCCATCTGGGTCGAGGTGCGGACGACGGGCTTCATGAGGTCTAGCAGGAACGCCAGTCCCAACGCGACCAGAACAGAGGCAATAGACCCGGCGACAAATAGCTTCTTGCCGCCCGATCCCAAGGCATAGTCCGGTGTCACGGCGCGGTCCAGCAGGGCAAAACGCTCTCCTTGCTGGCGTTCTGCCAGCTTTGCGTCGGTCTCGGCTTCGGCCAGCTTGATGGCCACCATGTCGAGGCTGTCCTGCAACTGA
>JALOSP010000156.1 GCA_025458365.1 Hyphomonadaceae bacterium | reverse complement strand
TAGCGGGCAGCCACGATCTGGCTGATCGCCTGAATCGGGGCTGGCATCGAGCTGATCTCGAACAGGAAACCCGACAGCAGGAAGGCTGGCAGAAAGCCGGTGAACAGTGCGACCTGGGAAGCCAGAAACTGGTTCCTGGTTGCTGCCGAAATCAGCAGGCCCTGACCCAGGGCCGGTACCAGAAATGCGGCCGAGGACAGCAGCAATGCCAGGATAGAGCCGCGCATCGGGACGCCGAAGGCGAACACCGCCAGCCCGGCACAAACCAGTGTGGCCGCCATGCCAAGGACGAAATAGGGGATGAGCTTGCCCGCCAGAATCTCCACAACCCGCGATGGCGTTGACAGGAGCGCCTCCATCGTGCCGCGCTCCCATTCGCGAGCCACGACCAGCGCGGTCAGCAGCGTGCCGATCATGGTCATGACAATCGCGATGGCGCCGGGGATCAATGCCCGCCGGCTCTCGATCTCCGGGTTGAACCAGTAGCGCGGCTCCAGGCGGACTGGCGGTGCGGCCCCGTTCGCGACAGGCCTCTGGCTTGCTGCCCAGGATGTTGCAACCCCGCTCAGTGTGTTGCCGACCAGCCCTGCGGCATTGGGCTGGCTGCCGTCTGTCACAATCTCGACCAGAGGCTGGTTGCCCTGTGCCAGCCGGGCAGGCAGATCAGCCGGGATCACGGCAAAGCCGCGCACTTCGGCCGCGATGATTGCGGTGCGCGCCTCGTGCCTGTTGCGCATCGGGATCACCTTGAGGGTCGAGGCCGAAGTGAATGCCGCCGCCAGCTCCTGCGCCACCGGCGCATCGGTTTCGAGCACCACACCAACCGGCAGGCGCTTCACATCCAGAGAGACCGCCGTGGCAAACAGCAACAGCAGGACCACGGGCAGCACAAAGGCCACCAGCACCGTGGACGGGTCGCGCAGCATCTGCGCGGTTTCCTTGCGCGACAAAGCCATCAGCCGGGAGAAAGAAAACCCGACCTTCATGCCGCGCGCGTCTCTGCCTGCCGGTCGAGCCTTTCATTCTGGGCTTCGATCAGTCCGATGAAAGTCTCTTCCATCGTGATGGCTGCCGGATCAGCGCCCGTCAGCTCTGCCGCAGACGCCTTCAGTGCATCGGGGGCATCCAGCGCGATCAACTGGCCCCGGTTCATCAGGGCGATGCGATCACAATATTCGGCCTCGTCCATGAAGTGGGTGGTGACCATGATGGTCACGCCCTTGCGGGCCAGGCCATTGATGTGCGTCCAGAACTCGCGCCGCGTGAGCGGATCGACCCCGGATGTCGGCTCGTCGAGAAACAGCACTGGCGGGCGATGCATGAGCGCGCAGGCCAGAGCCAGGCGCTGCTTGAAGCCGAGCGGAAGGGCATCCGGCGATGCATCCAGCATCGGCTCAAGGCCGAAAATCTCGATCATCTCGGTGACGCGCGCGGCTTTCACCGGCCCGCTCAGCCCATAGACGCCCGCAGAAAAGTGCACCATTGGGGCCGAGCAGGCCGAACACTTCGCCACGCCCGACCTCGAAACTGACAGCATCGGTCGCAACAAATTCGCCAAACCGGCGGGTCAGGTCCTTGCAGCGGACCGGCACTGCGACATCGAGCGACACCGGCTCGAACGCATCGGCCAGCGCCGATTCCCCGCCCGGCCCACCGCCCAGCAGGTCGATGAAGCCATCCTCGAAGCGGGCTGGAACCGGGGCGACTGTGGCTCCGGCGGCAGCGGCCAAGGCCTTGAGCGAGGCTGGAATGCCAGTTTCACGCGTCACGGCGCGCACCGCATCGCCCTGAATCACACCGTCAGAGACTTCAGCCAGATTGACCGTCTGTCGCAGCAATTCGCGCCGGTCTGCCCCCGGCGCCAGCAGTTTGAAACTGCGGTCTGCAAGCTGACCGGTCAGCTCTTCAGGCGGCCCGTCGAACAGGATGCGGCCCTCGTTGAACAGCAGAACAGACGCGCAGCGTTCGGCCTCGTCGAGATAGGCGGTTGACCAGACAACAGCCATGCCATCGTCGGTCAGATCCTTGACCATCGCCCACAGATCCTGACGGCTGACCGGATCGACACCAACCCCCGGCTCATCAAGCAGAAGCACACGCGGCGAACCCATCAGCGCGCAAGCCAGACCGAGCTTCTGTTTCATCCCGCCCGACAGCTTGCCAGCGGGCCGTTGCCTGAATGGACCCAGTCGCGTGAAGGCCAGCAGCCGCTCGAAGGTCGCCGGGCGTTCGGACTTGGGGACGGCGCGCAAGTCGGCATAGAGCGTCATGTTTTCCATGACGCTCAGGTCTTCATACAGGCTGAAGCGCTGTGGCATGTAGCCGATGGCGGCTTTCACCGCATCGACTTCGCCAACCGGATCATGCCCGGCCACGCGGATCTGGCCTTCGCCCGGCATCAGCAGACCGGCCAGAAGCCGCATCAGCGTCGTCTTGCCTGCACCATCGGGTCCAACGATCCCGGTCAGCCTGCCAGGCCAGATCGAAGCGCTGACGCCGTCGAGCGCCGTCAGGGCACCAAATCGCTTGGTCAGCCCCGTAAAGGCGACGGCAGGCTCCATCACTGCCCGGCCCGGGCTGGCAGGCGAACAGTCACTGGCATTCCCGGCAACAGGGTCACGCCGTCCTGACGGCCATCCCCGGGAATGACGATGCGAATGCGATAGACCAGATCGGTCCGGAGATCCTCGGTCTCGACCGTCTTCGGGGTAAACTCCGCGCGTGGCGAGACAAACCCGACCTGTCCGGTCCAGACCGTGTCACTGGTGTCCGAGCGAACCTCCAACGTCGTGCCCGGTCCCACGCGGCCAAGATTGGGCGCATCGACATAGGCGCGCACATAGACCGGCGCGCCAAGGCCAAGGCTGACGACGGGCGTTCCAGCCTGCACCAGCGCGCCGGGTTCGGCCATGCGCGACAGGATCACGCCATCCGACGGCGCTCGCAGATCGGTATCGTCGAGTGCGCGCGCCACGCGTTGACGGCTTGCGTCGGCCGCTGCCACGCGGGCCCGGCCTCCCTGGATGTCGACGGCGCGTGCGCCCTCCCGTCGTAACGACAGGCTTTGGCTGGCAGCATTCAGTCCTGCTTCCAGGCCGTCCCGTGCGCCCAGTGCGCTTTGTCGTTGGGCCAGAACCGCGTCACGACCGGCAGCCGCGCTGGCGGCCTGCGAGGCTGCCGTGTCGCGCTGGGCGGCGGCGGCATCGCGCTGGGCGCGCGCAACATTGCGCCGTTCGAGCGCCGCATCGCGTGTGCGTTCGCTGACCGAACCGTCACCGACCAATGACTGCTGGCGCTCATAATCGGTCTGGGCATTGGCCAACACCGCCTCTGCCTGGCGCAAGGCCGCGTCCGCCTGGCGCTGGGCCGCGGCAGTCTGGGCAACACTGGCCTCGGCCTGGCGCAGGTTTGCTGCGTTCTGGGCCAGCGACGCACTGTTCTGGGTGAGTGCGGCGCGAGCCTGATCAACACCAGCCGCTGCCTGTGCGATTTCCTGCGGTCTGGCTGGTGCAGAAATCCGGGCAAGCTCGGCCTCAGCCACCCCGATCTCGGCATTGGCCGCAGCCAGAGCATCGTCGAACGTTGAGGTTTCGAGCCTGGCCAGCACCTGGCCTGCGGTGACGCTGGCACCCTCTTCGACAAGAATCTCCGCGATCCGCCCGCCCTGCCGGAATGCCACAGGCACATCACGGGCTTCCACATTGCCATACAGTGTCAGCGCTTCTGGCCCCTTGGGTCGAAGGATCGCCCAGCCGGTGGCCCCGGCAGCCACGACACCGGCGAGGCCGAGAATTGCAAGTGTCCGTTTGCCAGGCATGGCCATGGCGTCAGTCCTTTCCAGCCAGCAAGGCTGCGATGTTGGCATTGATGCGCGCCGCCATCGCCGCTGCCCGCTCGGGCGTGATGGTCGACCAGTCGAGCAGGCGCGTTGCCCCGGCCCGTGCCACCCGCAGTGCCATGATCTGGCCCATGATGGTCACCACCAGCATCCGGGCCTCTTCCAGCTCGAGGTCAGGGCGACAGACCCTGAGCAATTGGGTCACCGCACCGAGCACCTCGTCCATGAAGCCAGAATAGAGGATGTCGAATGCCGCGCTGGGTGCCTGCTGTTCGCGCAGGATCAGCTGGCTCCAGGCGGATGTCTCCGGCCGCAAGAGGGTCATGACCATGGCACTGGCAAACCCCTGCAAAGTCGTCAGCGCCGTGGCGCGCGCATCGGGGCTTGCCGGATCGAGCGAGCCGGCGAGCGTCACGACCGCCTCCAGCCGCTCGCCGATCCGCGCGCGCATCTGGCTCACCAGATGCTCGAACACGGCCAGATAAAGACCCTGCTTGCCTTTGAAGTGATAGCCGATCAGCGCCTGGTTGGTGCTCGCTTCATCGGCAATGGCGCGCGTGCTGGCGGCCTGGAAGCCGTCACGGGCAAACACGATGATGGCCGCCTCGATCAGGGCATCACGAGTAGCATCAGCGCGGGCGGAAGGTCCTGTGGGGGCAGTCATATTGCTTAATCGCATAAGTTAGTCACTTGAGCAAAATGTTTATGCAGCTCGATCAGGTTGGCCGCGATCCCTATGTGCCGGCAGTCTCCGGACCCGAAGCGCCGGGGGCCCTCGGTCCCGAAGCCGCCCGGGACAGGCATTTGGCCGAACGCGGCTTCTCCTGCGGGAGCGCCAGGGGCCACAGCCCCTGAACCGGTCGCGCCGGCCGCTCTCGCCGACGCGGGGGGTCGGCGGGGCTCTGGAGTGGGGCAAGGGTTTCAGGGCGATGGTTCAAAGGTGTCTTGGAAAAAGGCCCCGTCCGCTCCTGGCGCACCACTCTGCGATACTGCACCTCCCAGCAGTCACGCCAGCATCCGGGATTGGCGAACGGGAAAACACTGATACGAAGCAATGCCCGGCCAAGTGCTTGAAACCATCCGGCACACCCAAAGCAATGTATACGAGCGCAACTTCGTTTCCGTGGAAACGAAACGCGCTCAAGAGGACCACATGGCCACGACGCTGCAAGAACTGCTCGAACTCTACCGCACAGTCCCCAAGACCGAGCTGGAGAAGGGCAAGTATTTCGAGCGGTTGGTGAAAGTCTGGCTGGAAAACGCGCCCACCCAGCAAAATCAGTTCTCCCGCATGCTGACGTAGGCGGAGTTTGCCAAGGAGCGCGGGCTCAATGCCACCGATACCGGCATCGATCTGGTGGCACAGATAGAGGGTGAAGATGATGCCTGGTGTGCGGTGCAGCGCAAGTTCTATGCGGCCGACCACATCATCCATAAGTCCGAGCTCGACAGCTTTTTCACCGACTCGGGCAAAAAGCCCTTCACCCGCCGCCTTGTGGTCGATTCAACGCTGAAGCTGTGGAGCAAGAATCTGGCTGAAGCGATCATTGGGCTGGAGCCGCCGGTCAACCGCATCGGCATCCCCGAAATCGAATATAGCGGTATCGACTGGGATCACTCTGCGAAAACTGAAACGGTCAAACTGCTACCCAAGAAAACCCCGCGCGAGGACCAAGTCGAGGTCCTGCGCGCCGTCACCGACGGGCTGGCCACCAACGAGCGCGGCAAGCTGATCATGGCGTGCGGCACCGGCGAGACTTTCACCAGCCTGATCATCGCCCAGTCCATAGTGGGCAAGGGCGGGCGGGTGCTTTTCCTCGTGCCGTCTTTGTCACTGGTGAGCCAATCGATCCGCGAGTGGAGCATCGATGCCACCGTCCCGCTGCGCTCGTTTGCGGTATGCTCGGATGCCCAGGTCGGTGTGAAGAAGGCCAGCCAGGACGATGTGGCCGACATCGACGCGACAGACCCGGAAATCCCGGCCACCACTTGAGCACAGGGGCTGGCGTGGGCGGCGAAGAAAAACGACCCGGAACGGATGACTGTGGTGTTCTCAACCTATCAGTCGCTCGCCGCTGTGGCAGATGCCCAGGCCAACCACGGCCTGCCTGATTTCGACCTGATCATCTGTGACGAGGCTCGCCGTATCCTGCGTGGCTATACCGTGTTCAACGCCGAGCAGATCGATGGGCTGCCAGAGCGGTTTGCGGCACAGCCAGAGCCGGTGACGCCTGTTGTTCCGCTGACGCCCGAGGGCGCTAATGATGCCCGCCTGTCTGCCCTGTTTGCCCGCCGTGCTTTGCGCGGCAAATTTTTTGATGGCTGCGCAACTTGCGCCGGAGGCGCAAACGCGCAGCGCTGCTTGCCACCATCCGCTATGGCGGAGACCGGG
>JALOSP010000155.1 GCA_025458365.1 Hyphomonadaceae bacterium | reverse complement strand
GACCGAGGCGGTCCGGACAGACCGGTCCGCAGCACAGAAAGTGATGCCTGGCATGAACGGCTTTGGTGCAAGCGGATATCCAGCCAGCCCACGCGGTGCCAGCGGGGTACGTGTCCAGCTGAGCGCGAACGACCTTGTGCGGATGCTGTTGCGCGAATTGTGGTTGATGGCCGCGATCTTCTCCATCATCGCTCTGATCGGCATTGGCTTTGCCTCGACCCTGGAGCGTGAATACCGGGCATCGGCGCGGCTGTCGGTGCTACTGGGCGAGGAATATGTGTTCAGCCCGCGTGTCGGCGCGGCAGGCGAAGGCGCAGTGCCCAAGCAGGAACAGATCGTGCAGTCGGAAGTCGAGGTGGTGAGTTCCCTGCAAGTCGCAGAGCGGACCGTGAAGTCGATCGGTATCGAGCGGATGTTCGAACCGCAAGACATCGTGGTGACCCAGGGCCCGGATACACCGGAGCGCCGCTTTGCCTTTGGGGTTGAAGGTTTCCGCAAGAATTTCAGCGCCTCGGCAACGCCCAACACGACCGTCATCCAGCTATCCTACGCCAACAAGGACCCCAATGTCGCCGCAGAGGCGCTGAACCGGCTGATCGACGAATATCTCGTCTATCGTCGCGAAGTGCTGTTTGAGGACCGCACGGGCGAACTTGGCGAACAGCGCGGCAATTTCGAAACCCAGCTGGCCGAAGTCGAGCAGGAGTTGAGCGGGTTTCTGGCCAGCAATGGCGTGGCCGACTTCCCCGGCGAGCGGGGAACCCTGCAGACCCTGCTCGCCTCGACCCGGGCAGAACTGCTTCAGGTGGAGTCCCGTCGCAGCGAAGCACAGGGCCGCCTGAGCGTGACAGATCGCAATTTCAGCCGCGAGCCGAGCGAGCGGCTGGCCGAGTTCACGTCGGACAATTCGACCCGCCGCCTCGAACTGCAGACCCAGCTGGCTGACCTGCGCACGCGCTACACCGACGAAAGCCAGCCGGTGCAAGACCAGCTGCGCCGGATCGAGGCGCTGGACGCCCTCTTGGCTTCCGAACAGGGCCGGGCTGCGGGCCAGACCAAGACCGGCCCCAATCCGGTGCGTGACACACTGGCCTCCGACCGGGCCCGTGCGGACGCCGAGCTGGAAGCCCTCGTCCAGCGTGAGCAGGTTCTGGCCGCCCAAGTGGCCCAGTTGCAGGCCCGCTCGGTGCAATTGGCGGCGCGCCAGCCACAATATGAAGACATTCTGCGCCGCAAGGCCGTGCTGGAAGAACAGGTCCGCCAGTTTTCCAACCGTGAAGCCAGTGCGCGGGCCCAAAATGCGCTCAACCGCAACTCGAACGAGAACATCCGGGTGATCGAACGGGCATCGCCGCCACCGCGAGGCCAGAGCAACAGGAAGTGGGCCATGTTGGGGGCTGTGGCGCTGGCCGGGTTCACCGCACTGATGGCCGGCCTGTTCCGGGTCCTGTCGCGGTCCAGCTTCCCGACGCCTGCCTCCGTTGGCCGGACCCTGGGCCTGCCGGTGCTGGCGACCGTCAATGTCGCACGCGGCTGACCAGCTTCACGGCACAGCAGCCGCATGCCTGCGGGTGTGTCTCAGCCGTAACACCCTTGCACCGGGTTGCGAACAAGGCAAAGCTTGGGCATGCAAGCAGTGATTTCTCACGAACAGCTGGGTGGATTGTGGTCCACGGCAGTGGCTTCTTCCGGCAGCGGAGGCGGCGCATTCATGTTCGTGGCCGCCAGCGCGGCAGACTCCAGTTCCGAAGTGGCCGCTGCCTTTGCCGAAATGGCCGCTGCACGGGTCTCGAACGCAGCCTGGCTCTTGGACCTCGATCTGTTTGCCAACCGGCAATTCCGCCGCCTCAGTGGCGCCGAGGCCGGGTTGCAGGGCCCGTTCGACATGGCGTTCGGGCAAGAACCGTTCTGGAAGATCACACCACGCCCACGTGGCCCCGATCAGGCCCGCGCGGCGCTGGTCGGCTATCGTGTGCCGGACACACGGCTGTTTGTCAGCTATTTTGACCGCTCCATGCTGGAAGGCGACCAGAGTGTTAAGGTCACGCCAGCTGCCAGCTACTGGACTGCTGTGCGCAACCGGGTGGACATGACGATAGTCGATGCCCCGTCGCTCGACCGTTCACGGGTCGGGCTTGCGCTGGCCCAGGACATGGACGGAGTGGTCCTCGTGGTCAACGGTGAACGCGCCGACCCAAGCGTGACCGCTGAAATCCGCGACGAGATCGCTGCCCGCAATGGACGGTGCCTTGGTGTGGTGGTGACCCATGATGTGCGGCGCGCGCGCGCAGGGGCTTCAGGCGGTCTGTTTGGCCGCAACCGCCCGCCCATGGCAGCCAACCGTTGATGACTGGCCACACACGTCCGACCGGGCCAGGCCACAGGGGGATACCGCCAGTCGGGGCCGGTGCGGCACCTGCAGCCGGCATGACTGGCTTTGGCCTGATCGACGTGGGGCTGACGGCTCTGGTGCTGCTTGTCTTCTGTGACCCGGTCTGGCGCTTTTTCTTGCAGATGCCCGGTGGCGAGCTGCCGCTCGTCGTGACCGTTACAAAGGCGGCCATCTGTGCTGTCGGGTTCGTGTCGCTGGCGGTTCAATGGGAACGTGGTCTGGGGCTGTTGATGCGCTCGCCCTTGCTGGTGGTGCTTCTGGTGCTGGCGCCGGTTTCGGCTCTGTGGGCAGGCAATCCGGCGCCGACCCTGCAACAGGGCCTGTTGCTTGGCATGGTCGTGATCACCGGGCTGGGCCTGGCGATGCGGCTGACTGCCGCCGAACTTGCCCTTGCCCTGATGCTGGCAGGCGGCCTCGCCGCGACTGCAAGCCTTGCCACGAACAATTCAATTGCTTTCGCTGATCCCACGGCAATCGGCCTGCTGTTTGCCGGAGCCTTGATCGCTGCGACCGGTTCTGTGGAGTCAGACACGGGGGCAGGATCGCGCTGGTTGCAGTGGCTGGGTTGTGCCGGGCTTGCGGTTGCATTGGGCCTGTCACTCCAGGCCTTTGCATTGGCAGGCCATGCCTATGGCGTGATCTG
The DNA here is from genome assembly GCA_025458365.1 of Hyphomonadaceae bacterium. Classification (GTDB taxonomy): domain Bacteria; phylum Pseudomonadota; class Alphaproteobacteria; order Caulobacterales; family Aquidulcibacteraceae; genus JALOSP01. Next base: position 1,721 of record JALOSP010000155.1, on the reverse strand, counting down.
CCTCCTTGGTGCGGCAGTCGCATTCGGTCTGCATGCGCTGGCTTGCCTCGACCGACCTGGGCCGATGAGTTTCGTAATGGTCGGGTCCGCACTGATTCTGCTGGTCAGCGGGTTTGCGCTTCTTGGTGGTCCCGGCCTGATGCAGACGGTGGCGGGCAGTTTTGACGGGCCGATCTTGCAGGTCGTGGCCGGCGCCGGTTTTGCTGCCGGTGGTGTGTCACTGGCCGATGCGCTTGGTGTCGGTTTGGGGCTGGCGGGCACCGGTCTGGCGCTGTTGGCGCTGGGCTGGTCTGTGGTCAGCGCGCTGGCTGGCAGCCGCGGGATGGTACGGCGTGGGCTGGCCTCTGTTGCCTCGGCAGCCGGGCCGGTCTGTGCCACAGGTGCCTTGACGGGACTGTTTCTCAGCGTGCCGGATCAAGTGCCGGTCGTCGGCGCCCTTGTCCTGGCATGGACTGCCAGCTGGGCTGCTGGCGTATCGCCGACCTGGCGGCGCGGGGCCAGCCCGTTTGCACTGGTCACCAGCCGCCAAGCCGACGCGGTGGACCTGCCTCCCGCCCTCCAGCGCAAGCAGCCGTTGCAACCCCGTCAGGCCCGTGCCGGTGCGCTGCGCCCGTCTGTCACACGTGCGCGCGTTGCCGCTGCCATGGCCGAAACCGCCCTGAAATCTGGCACCGACCGGCGTGGGCCACCAAAGACCTGAGCCCTTCAGTCAAATTGCAGGAAATCCACACGCTCGGCCTGTTGCACAGGCGATAACGGCTGGCGCGACCCGCTGCCCCAGACTGGACCGGGCCATGCTGCATCACCTTCGTGGCGGGCGACAACATGGATATGCAGCTGGCGCACGATATTGCCGAGCGCACCGGTGTTGATCTTCAAGGTGCCGGGCCATTGCGCCAGCCGTGCCGCCACCATGGCCACCTCATCGTCGATGGCCCGTCGGAGATCTGGCGCAAGCGAATGCAATTCAGTTGCCCCCGGGATCCTTGGCACCAGCACCGCCCACATGAAGCGGTCATCATCCATCAGCCGCAGGGAGCACTGCGCCAGCTCTGCCACTGGCAGCGTGTCGGCTGCGAGACGGGGATCCAGCACAAAGCCGCTCACCGCAGTGCGGCCTTCACCGGCACTGCCACCCAACAATCGAGATCGAGGATCACTGCAGGATCCTGTGCGCCATCATCCAGCCTGTCCGGGAAGGACGTGCACGGCTGGTTTTTCGTGGCCACATGGCGCAGTCGCAGGGCGCCATTGCCATTGCCGAAATCATGGGCATCCAGCACCTGGCTCCACGCATAGACCGTGTCCCCGGCAAACAGCGGGTTCACATGGCGCCCGGCATTGATGGCCAGCACCTGCCCGGCGTTGCCCAGACCATTGAACGCCAAAGCGCGCGCAAGCGAGATCACGACCCCGCCATAGATCAGCCGCTTGCCGTGACGCGATGATGCCTGCGCCAATGCATCGAAATGCACCTTGGCCGTGTTCTGATAGAGTCGGGTCGCTATCTGATGCTCGGCCTCCTCCACCGTCATGCCATCCACATGGTCGATCCGCTCACCGACCGCGTAATCCTCCAGCCCGAACGGCGAACCGGCAAGTGCAGCATCGAGCACACCAGAAGCCAGCGGCGGCGGCGCAATCAGATCGGCTGACGCCACCACGCCCGCCAGCACCGGGACCGCATCATCACCGGTGGGGGTTGCCGGGTCAGCCTTGTT
>JALOSP010000007.1 GCA_025458365.1 Hyphomonadaceae bacterium | reverse complement strand
CAGGGGTCCACATGGTGTCTCCGTAGGTCTCAACATCCCACTGGAATCACACCGGCCTCCTGCCAGCCAGCCCATTTACGCAGTTTCAAAACGGCCTCTCAGGCCCAAATTGCGCTCAACACATTTGTTTGACCAACGGCACGATCAAAGCGAGACACGTTCATCGTGCGTTGGTCTGGGTTTCTATATCGAGCTGAGTAAAAACAATGATTGAAACCACGGGTCCGTCCCATGTCCGAGTTAAGAAGTCGACATTGGTTTTAGTGGCGGTTTGGTCGTGTGCGCCGCCAGTTGTTGCTGGAGCGCTAGGCCGTAAACTCATAAAGGTGGATTCCGTTTTGGTGTGACATCTGATTCAAGCTCCTTTTGGGAGTTTGCGATGAGCCAGCGACGGTATGAACTGACGGATTTCGAGTGGTCGGTGATCGAGCCGCTGTTGCCCAACAAGCCACGTGGGGTGGCCCGCGTCGATGACCGCCGCGTGCTCAACGGGATATATTGGCGGCTGCGGACCGGGTCGCCATGGGCCGATGTTCCCGAGCGGTATGGTCCCTACACGACCTGCTACAACCGCTTCATCCGGTGGGCCAAGCTGGGGGTGTGGGACACGATCTTCGCCGCCATTGTGAAAGCCTATGATGGCGAGCTGCAGATGATCGACAGCACCTCGATCCGCGTCCACCAGCAGGGTGCGACCGGCAAAAAGGGGGGCCTTGCGACACCGAAGAGGCCCGCCTGGCTTACGCTCGAACCCGAAGCATGGGGCGTTCGCGCGGCGGACTGACCACCAAGATCCACGCCCTTGTCGATGCCAATGGCCTGCCGGTGGCGCTCAAGCTCACCGAGGGCCAGGCCAATGACGGTCGCTCGGCACAGGATATGTTCGACACCGTCACAAAGGGCCAGACCCTGCTGGCCGACCGGGCCTACGATAGCGATGCCCTGCGGGCCGACATGAAAGCGCGTGGCGCCTGGGCCAACATCCCCGCAATGCCCAACCGGAAGAAAAAGCTAGCCTTCAGTCCGTTCCTGTACCGATACCGCAACCTCGTCGAACGCTTCTTCTCCAAGCTCAAACACTTCCGCGCCATCGCCACACGCTACGACAAACGCGCCGACACCTTCATGGCAGCCGTCAAACTCGCTTCCCTGAAAATCTGGATGCGGTTTATGAGTCTATGACCTAGGCTACGCGCCTTGGCCGCTGGCCGCCATATCATTTCTCGTACCGGCAATGATCATTGGAGTTCTCAAGGGATAGGGTGGCGAGCCTCAATCCCACCTCCAGCCGCACGGGCCGGGCGGTAAACCCCAGCCCGTCGGCCATATCCATCAGGCTTTTCAGCGTGGTGCCCTTGATCGAGGCTGAAAACAGCCGCCGCAGTTCACTCAAAGACCGCCGCTGCCCATGAAACGCCGCCACCATCGCCAGACACGCCAGCCCGAATTCTGCCGCCTCCGCCTGCAACATCACCGGCAACTTGTGGGAACCGAAGACAGCGGTTTTCAGAAGGGCGGTGTCACCCGGTTCAGCAAGCCCGGTCGTTAACTCCTCCCCCGGACGCTCCGCGTCTGGGGGAGGTGGCAGGCGCAAGCCTGACGGAGGGGGCTCTCCGGGCAATGCGCCGCTGTCATCCCGGCCAAGCGCAGCGCGAGCCGGGACCTCGGGACCAGCACGCGCAACCTCCAGAGGCCCCGGATCGCCTCCGGCGTCCGGGGTGACATTGAAGTCTACGCCCTCACTCCACCGTCACGCTCTTGGCCAGGTTGCGCGGCTGATCCACGTCTGTCCCCTTGGCCACTGCCACATGATAGGCCAGCAGATGGATCAGGGGAGAATAGACGAAGGGCGCCACGAACGGGTCACATGCCGGGGCAGTGATCGCGTGCTTGTAGACGTCGCCAGCTTCCTTGATGCCGGCCGCGTCGGAGATCAGCGTCACCGGGCCGTTGCGGGCGGCGACTTCCTGGACGTTTGAAATCGTCTTTTCAAACAGATGGTCATGCGGCGCCAGCGCGATCAGCGGGGTGTGTTCATCGACCAGCGCGATCGGCCCGTGCTTCAATTCGCCCGCCGCATAGCCTTCGGCATGGATGTAGCTGATCTCTTTCAGCTTGAGGGCCGCTTCCAGTGCGATGGGGTAGGCCAGGCCGCGCGCGATATAGAGCAGCGACCTGGCCTCCACATAGCTGTGGGTGCTCGCCATGATTTCCGGTTCGGACTGCAGCGCCTCGCGGATCAGACGCGGGGTCTCCATCAGGAGGTGGGCAAGGCGCTGTTCCTCTGCCCGGTCAATCGTGCCACGGGCCAGAGCCGCGGCCACCGCCGCACAGGCCAGGGCAGCGAGCTGCGCGACAAACGCCTTGGTCGAGGCCACGCCAATCTCCGGCCCCGCCAGGGTCGGCAGCACGGCATCGGCCTCGCGCGCGATGGAGCTTTCCGGCACATTGACCACGGCCAGCGTCTTCATGCCCGACGCCTTGCACAGGCGCAGGGCCTCCAGCGTATCAGCCGTCTCGCCGGACTGGGACACGAACAGCGCCGCCGCCCGGCCCACGCGGGCCGGTTTGCGATAGCGGAACTCCGAGGCGATATCACACTCGCACGACAGGCCTGCGAGCTGTTCGAACCAGTATTCTCCGACCCGCCCGGCATAGTGGGCGGTGCCGCAGGCCACGATGAACAGCTGGTCGATCTGGCTGAAGTCGAAGCCCACATCGGGCAGGCTCACACGCTCTTCCAGCGGATCGACATAGTGGCCGATGGTGCGGCTGACCGCATCAGGCTCCTCGTGGATTTCCTTTTGCATGTAGTGCCGGTAATTGCCCTTTTCGGCTGCCGCCGCCGAGGCCGAAATCGGCGTGACCGGACGGGTCACCGGCTCTCGCGCGGCGTTCAGGATGGCATGGCTGGTGCGGGTGATCTCGACCAGATCGCCTTCTTCCAGATAGATCACCTTGCGCGTGAAAGGGCCCACGGCGAGCGCATCGGAGCCCAGGAACATCTCGCCCTCGCCGATGCCCACCACAAGCGGGCTGCCCTGACGGGCGCCGATCATGAGATTGTCCTCGCCCGAAAACAGCACGGCAATAGCAAAGGCACCTCGAACACGGGCCAGAGCGGCAATCACGGCATTGCGCGGCCCGTGGCCCTCATCCATCGACTTCGAGATCAACTGGGTGAGGACCTCGGTATCGGTTTCGGAGGTAAACACCCGGCCCTCGGCGATCATCTCGTCGCGCAGGGTGCGGAAGTTCTCGATGATGCCATTGTGGACCACGGCCACCTTGCCTGTGGCGTGCGGGTGGGCATTGCGTTCGGATGGCGCGCCATGGGTGGCCCATCTTGTATGCCCGATCCCGGCGGTGCCGGGCAACGGTGAGGCCGCCAGCAGCTCCTCCAGGTTCACGATCTTGCCCTGGGCCCGGCGCCGGTCCAGGGCGCCATCCTGCAAGGTTGCGACGCCCGCCGAGTCATAGCCGCGATACTCCAGCCGCTTCAGAGCCTCGATCATCCGGGGGGTGGCGTCAGACTGTCCGAGGATCCCGATAATGCCGCACATGGGAAGGGTCTTTCTGTTTGCTTGGTCTGCCGCGTGTGAAGGCCGGTTGCGACAGGAGGTCAAATTGCTCTTGCAGGATTGGTGGTGAAAAATCACTTCACACCCGGTTTCTGCTTGCAACAGCGGTCTCTTGCCCGAGACTGCCACGCCATCTGCGGACGCAAAGCGCCATCAACGCTTGCAGACACCCTTTCTTTTGCCTTCATTTTCTGGTAAGCAGTTCCTGTCGGCGCCCAATGCCGCAGCCCTTGCCCCTGATTCTGGATCGATCCCTGCCCGACTTGCCTGTGTTGTCACCGGTTTGATGGGTGGGCTGTCGTGGTATGGTCGGGGCCTGATGAAGGTCACACACGCATGAGCGAGAAGAAGAACATGTTTTCGTCTGGTGATTTCGTCGTTTACCCCGCCCATGGCGTGGGGCGCATCACGGGTGTCGAAACCCAGGATGTGGCAGGCATGAAACTGGAAGTGTATGTGATCGCGTTCGATCAAGACAAGATGACGCTTCGGGTGCCCACCAGCAAGGCCAAGACCGGCTCGCTGCGCGGCCTGTCTGATCAGGCCATCGTGGCGGACGCCATGAAAACGCTGACCGGCCGTGCGCGGGTGAAGCGCGCCATGTGGAGCCGTCGGGCCCAGGAATATGAAGCCAAGATCAATTCGGGCGATCTGATCTCGATTGCCGAAGTGGTCCGTGACCTGCATCGCAACAGCGACCAGCCGGAACAGAGCTACTCCGAGCGTCAGCTGTATGAATCGGCTTTGGACCGGATGGCTCGCGAAGTGGCCGCCATCGAAAGCGTCAACCGCGACGTGGCAATCCAGAAGCTGTCGGAAACCCTGGCCAGCCGCGCGGCGTAAGTCGCCGGCATCTGCCAGTCACGAGAAGGCCGCACTGACCGGGGCGGCCTTTTTGATTTTGGCTCCGGTGCCAGGACCGCACGCGTCCCCGCGTGCCGGGCGGACGCGGAGGTCTGCGCTGCAATTGGCTGCGTGAAACCGCACAGGACCGCGCACCTCGAGGTGCGCGCGTTGCAGGTTGACCGCCAGTTTTTCAATTGCGCCCCCGCCTGCCCCACACGCGGACCGGGAGCTCAGCGGTCCTGTGGTTTGCAAGTGCGCCACTCAAACAGCGAATACCCTTGCCAGCCCGGTGATGTTGGCGGCGCCAAGACCCTGCGCCTGGGCTTGCTGGAAAACGGCCCGCGCATGGGCCGCACCGGGCAGGCTGGCACCAGCAGCTTCGCCTGCCGCCAGCACATAGCCCAGGTCCTTCTCGATCAGGTCGATGGTGAACATTGGCGCGCTGTTGCCTGCGGCCATCATCCGCGCAGCCCCGGCCAGTGGGGGCGCAACCACCGGGAATGCGGCCAGCAATTCGGCGGCCTCTCCGGCTTCAAACCCGCTGCGGGTCAGGAAGCCCAGGAGTTCGGCAAGGCTCGCCAGTTGGGCGGCAAAATAGGTGTTGACCGCTAGCTTCAATTCCGCGCCCCGCCCGGCGGGTCCTGCAGGCAACACGTTGGCCGCCATCGGCTCCAGCACCGGGCGCACCTGATCAAGCACGGCGGCATCACCACCGACCATGAGCACAAGCTGGCCTGCCTCCGCCTGCGGGCGGGAGCCTGCGACAGGCGCATCCAGTGCCATCACACCTGTCCTGTCCGCCTCTTTTGCCAGCTCCCGCACCCAGTCGGGCGTCACGGTGGACATTTCCAGCGCCACGGATCCCGGCTTCATAGCCGCCAGCGCCCCGCTGGTGGGGTCCAGCCACACAGATCGAGCCGCTTCATCGTCCGTGACCATGCTGATCACGACATCGGCGCCGGTCGCAGCGGCCCGCGCAGAACCGGCCACGTGAGCACCTGCATCACCCAACAGAACAGCTTTGGCAGGGTCACGGTTCCAGACCGTCAGGTCAAATCCTTCCGACAGCAGGCGGGCTGCGATGCGCGATCCCATCGCGCCCAGGCCGAGAAATGCAATCCTTGTCATTGGTATCTTCCTTCCTTTCGAGTGGGTGAGCGCGGCGCCTGCGGGCACTTTCGGCCGGGACTGCCGCGCTCCAGCCTTGTGGTTCAAGCCGCTTGTGCGACACGGTTGCGCGGGCTGACCCAGGCAAAGGCCGGGTCGCTCATGAAAGCTTCCTTGGGCGTGTGGGTGATGTGGTTGGTGTAGTTCGAGATCGTCTTGGTCGCCACGACGGTCACGACTTCCAGCACATGGGCTCGGGTGAACCCGGCTGCGAGGAAGGCATCGACTGCCGCATCGCCGACAAAGCCACGCTCACGCACCACGCTTTCGGCAAACGCGCGCAGAGCCTGCAGCCGTGCATCGGCGATCACGGTGCCATCGCGCAACGCGCTGATCGTGGCTTCATCCATGCCCGCATTGCGCGACAGCCAGGTGTGACCGATCGTGCAATACTCGCACTCATGGAACACATTGATCGCCTGATAGGCCACTTGCTGTTCGATCGGGGTCAGTGTCGAGCCCGACGAGATCAGGCCAAACAGATGGTCATAGGCTTCCAGCGCGACCGGGCTTTCGGCCAGCGTGCCCTGCAATTGCGGAACAAAGCCCCAGGCGGCCTTGACGGCGGCAAGCCGCTCACGCGATGCTTCAGGGGCGGTTTCGGGGGTGTGGACGGTGAAATGTGTCATGGTTAGTCTCCAGATGCGGCCGGAATTGTCCCGGCCATGAAGAGACACTATTCAATGCGTGATGCCCCATAAACCGATTGCAATGAACTACAGTCGTGCGTATTTTGCATGAATGGACCTGCATGCTCTCGACCTGTTTGTTGCCGTGGCACGATCTGGCGGCTTTGCAGCTGCTGCCCGCGAAAGGGACCTCGCCCCGTCATCGGTGTCGCGCGCGATTGCGACCCTGGAAGCTCGACTGGGCTTGCGCCTGTTCCAGCGCACCACACGGTTAATGAGCCTGACTGAGGCCGGCAGCCAGTATCTGGCCCGGGTCGAGCCGCTGCTGGACGAACTCGGGCGCGCTGCCAGTGAAGCCGCCAGCCGCGACGGCCGGGTTTCGGGCACACTGCGCCTCACGGCCTCGCTGGCGATGGGCGTTGACCTGATTGCGCCTCTGCTGCCCCGGTTTCACGCCCAGTGGCCAGGTGTCGCTGTCGATTGTGTGTTCACCGACACCAATCTTGACCTGATCGGCGAGCGGATCGATCTGGCCATCAGGCTGGCACCGGCCATCGAGGGGGACCTGATTGCGACCCGCCTGATGAAAACCCGCTACAGGATCGTTGCATCACCCGACTATCTGGCCAGAGGCCCCGCTCTTGCCCGGCCCGATGATCTGGCGGCCCACCGCTGCCTGCGTTTGAGCCTGCGCAACTTCCGCACGCGCTGGCTGTTTGCCGACAAGACAGGCGCCGAAACCAGTGTGTCGATTGACGGGGACTTCGTATTCTCCACCCCGCTTGCCATACGGCAGGCCGCCCTGGCGGGACTCGGCCCGGCCATGCTGGTGGACTGGCAGGTCCGCACCGACCTGGCGTCAGGCCGCCTCATCGACGTGTTCCCTGACTGGGAGGCAACCGCGACCACCTTCGATTCGGGCGCTTGGGCGGTCTATCCCAGCCGCGCCTGGCTGCCGGCCAAGGTGCGCGCGGCCATCGACTTCTTCAGAGCCGAGCTGGCGGCTTGATCCAGCTGCCCTACTGGATCCGCAGCACGTGATCGACCTTGCGCCATCGGGGTGGCGCCACCGTGCCGTCCGTGGCCACGGCGATGGAATGGATCACCGCGTCGATCTCCTTGCGCCAGTGATCGAGGAAGGCTGAAAGGCGCGGATATTGCGGCGGCAGGTCCAGCGTCTGCCAGATGAAGGTCTGCAACAGACCCGGATGATCGGGCATGTGATACAGGATTTCCGCTGTGGTGAGGCGGAAACCCCGCAACTTGAAGGAAAAGTCGCTTTCGCCACGCATGCCCGCCTCCATCACAATCAAGGGAATCAGTTCTGGACCTGCGTAGGATACTCAATGCAAGATGAACAGCAACTTACTGATTTGACACATTTTTTGCTAGCAGTCAAAGGATGTGAGTGCCAGTTTCGATTTCCACTTGCGCGCGCATCAAAAGCACCACACCTTGCTAAGCTTCAGCCCGCCCATGAGGGGCGCGGTGGCAGGACAGGCTTCCGGGCTTGCGCCTGCCCTGCCGGTGGGGCCGAACTGAAAGGAGGTGATCCGATGTCGAGCGATAGGAACAGTCAGGTGGGAGCCAGCATTGTGATCGCGGGACCGGAGCAGCCTTCGTCCTGAGATTGCAGATGCACTTTGGCAGTCATCGGACAGCCATCGCGGGGGTCGGTGCTGGAACGCACCGGCCCCTTTGCATGTGGGGCCTGCCTTTGGGCAGAACGCGGGCAATCATTGACGACCTCACGATCGCGTGATTGATCGTTGCCATGCCGCGCGCCCTTCGGACCCCTACCCCTCATTTCCGCTTCCTGCTCGTCGCTGTGGTGTTGATGGTGCTGTTTCTGGCCAAGGGGCTGGCAACTGCGCCACCCTCCATTGGGGCCACCCGAACCGCGACCGGATTTGACACCGATGCTGCCATTGCGCGGCTGACCCGCATCCTGGGCGACGAGCGCCCGCATCCGGTGGACAGCCCGGCCAATGATAGGGTCCGTGAGCGGCTGGTCGCGGAGATCAATGCGCTGGGCTACACGCCGGTCGTGCGTGAAGACTTCTCCTGCCGTGGTGCGCGGCGCTGGGGCGGGATGAGCTGCGCGCGGGTGCGCAACGTGCTGTTTCGGGCAGGCCCGCAAGGTGGGGGCGCGGCTCTGGTCGCCAGCCATTATGACTCCGTCCCCGCCGGACCTGGCGCTGCAGATGACGGAGCAGGCGTAGCTGGAGCGCTGGAGATCGCAGCGCGATTGCGCGGTCGCGAACTGGCAAAGCCGGTGATCTTCCTGTTCACCGATGGCGAAGAAGCAGGGTTGCTGGGGGCGGCTTCGTTCATGCGCAAGGACCCTTGGGCTGCCGATGTGGCCTTTGCAGTCAACATGGAAGCACGCGGAACCGGCGGTCCTGCCATCATGTTCCAGACCAGCAGCCCGAACAGCCGCGACATTGCTGCTTTGACCCGTGCCAACCCGCGCATCATTGCCAATTCGCTCGCGGCAGACATCTATCGCATCCTGCCCAACGACACCGACGCCACAGAATTCCTGGCGGCTGGCTGGGACGTGCTCAACTTCGCCTTCATCGCGCCACTCGCGCGCTATCACACGCCAAACGATTCATTGGCTTACCTCCAACACGAAAGCGTCGGCCACATGGGTGCCGCCGCGCTGGGCGCAGTGGAGGGATGGCTGGCAGCCCCCGTCATGAACCGTGACGAAGTCCTGCCCGAAACGACGATGATTTACGCCGATATCGTGGGACAGACCATTCTGGTCCTGCCCCACCGGGCGGGTCTTGCATTGCTGGTCGCGGGTCTGGTCGGCGCTGTTGCCCTGTACTGGCGCGTTGGCGGGCAGGGCGTGGTGCGGGCGATTGTTGCCCCGGTGATCACGGTGCTGGTGGCGACGGGCGCTGGGTTTTGCGCAGTCTGGGCCATCAGCACCATCCAGCCGGAAGCGCAATGGTGGACTGCGCTGCCGGTCGCGGCGCGCACCGCGATTTATGGTGCAAGCTTGCTGGGTGCAGGAATGGGGGTGTGGCTCTGCCGGGGCGTGCGGGGTGGCCGGGTTGTGGCAGGTGCGTGGCTGTGGCTCTGCGGGTTGGGGCTGGCGGCCTCGACCGTCTCGCCGGGCTCGATGATCCTGACGGCCCCTGCCGCCGGTGTGTTTACCTTGGTGGCACTGGGCGTGATGCTGGCCATGCCAAGCGGCGACCGGGCCAGACTGGACCGGATCCAGCCTGATCATGCGGTGTGGTTTGTGATCCCCGCCATCGTGTTGCTGGTGTTCGTGCTGCCGGTTCTGGACTTTGCCGAGGTCGGGCTGGGCTTTGCGATTGGTGCCGGTTTTTCCGGCCTTGCCGCGCTCTTGGCCATGATCGTCTTTGCCGCGCTGCGCGGAGCCGCCGATATCCGGGCCGCGGGTGTGGCGGCCCCGGCCTGCCTGACACTGGCAGGCGCGGCGTGGGCAGCGTTCGCCCCGGCCCACAATCCTGACCTGCCCCGTCCGCTGAACATCCAGCACTGGCACGGTCGGCATGGCCCTGAAACCGACCACGCCGACCATTGGGTTCTGGCACCGGCCGGCAAGGGTGCCCCTGCCCCGATGCAAGCCGTCGTGCCATTCGTTCTGGGTGCATTGCAGGGTGCCGACGGGGAGAGGCTGCACGCGCCGGGGTCCGCAACAGACCCGCAAGTCCCGCCGCCTTCGGTCACCCTGCTGTCCAACATCCCCGGCAACGGCGGCACGCGCAGGCTGAGCGTGCGGATCGCCGCACCGGGCGCCGATGAGGTGACCATCACGGTCCCCGCAGAGGCCCGGCTTCAATCTGCTGCCGGTGGCACGGGTGGCAATGGCGGGCGGTTCGAGTTCGACCCTGATGGCAGCAAGCTGTTCCGATGTATCGGCCGTGCCTGCGCCACATGGGACCTCGACGTCACTGTCGAGGCATTGCAAACCACCTGGACCGTGCGCACCGTCGCGCGTGGCCTCCCGCCAGAAGCCCAACCTATCGCGACCGCCCGCCCGGTCTGGGCCAAACCGTTGCAAGGCGGTGACGTGCGGATTGCGACAGCGAGTGTTCGCCTGTGACCAAGTGCGCGTGAGGGAGCAGCTTGCCCCCGTGGTCCAACCACACTAGCCCGCCCTGATGGACGCGCTCTGGATTTCTTTCATCACAGTCGCGATTGCTGAAATCGGCGACAAGACGCAACTGCTGGCGGTGCTGCTGGCGGCACGGTTCGGCAGGCCGGTGCCGATCATGCTTGGCATTCTGGTGGCCACCATCCTCAATCACGCGGTGGCCGCCTGGTTCGGCGCGGCGGTGGCGGGCTGGTTGGAAGGACAATGGTTCAAGCTTGCGCTCGGCGCCGGGTTCATCGCCATGGGCCTGTGGGCGCTGATCCCCGACAAGGATGATGATGCCGCGGCCAAACCACGCGGGGGGGTGTTTCTGACGACGCTTGTCGCGTTCTTCCTTGTCGAGATTGGCGACAAGACGCAGATCGCCACCAGCCTGCTGGCGGCCAATTTCAATGCCGTCACGCTGGTCACGATCGGCACCACACTGGGCATGATGGCCGCCAACGTGCCTGCCGTCCTTCTGGGCCAGCAGGCCCTGAAAAATGTGCCACTGGAAATGGTACGCAGGATCGCAGCGGCGATTTTTGTTGCCGTTGGCCTTGTGGTGCTTGTTTCGGCCAGCGGGCTGGTGTGAAGCGCTCGGGATTTGCAAAGCAAGATTGCAGTCCCCACAGGAGATGGCTGGATGAGCAAACGTCGCCGGAACGTCACCGCTCCGGTCTGGGTGCTGTCGGGCATCTTGATGGCAGGCAGCGGACTGTTGATAGGCCGTTCCTTGTTGGACACAGGCGATGCTGCACGTGTGCCTGGGCCAGAAGCCTCAGTTCAGACCGGGCCGTCTCCTGTGTTGGTGCCGCCCCAGAGGCCGGCACAGGCACCGGCTGCCAGCCCGCAGCCACGCGACGACGCTACCCTCACGCCCAAAGCGGTGGATGCCGGGGGTGGCCTTGTGCTCTGTGCCGGGCGGACTGCGCAAGCCGTGAAACCCGACGCCGACGGCACGCTTCTGGGCCATCGCCCCTATGCAGAAGCACCCTCCAGCGCACTGACCGAGGCTCCACCGGGCTTCGCCTCCGGCAGCTGCCGCACCATGCACCGGGAAGCACGCGCGGCGCTGGATGCCATGCTGGAAGCCGCCAGAGCCGAGGATCCGGCTTTGGCCGGGGCCATGGTGGGGCTGTCCTGCTTCCGGTCGGAGCAGTACCAGAAGGAGGTGTTCTGCCGGAAGGTCGGCAATGGACTGGCCGCACGTGCCCGATCATCAGCCCCGCCGGGCTATAGCGAGCATGCAACAGGCTATGCCATCGACTTTGGAGACCGCAACGCGCCCGGCTGCAATCTGGCAACCTGCTTTGCCGACACAGATGTTGGCCGGTGGCTGGACGCCAACGCACGTGCATACGGTTTTGTCCTGTCGTTTCCGCAGGGCAATGATCAGGGCGTCATGTACGAACCGTGGCACTGGCGATATGAGGCCGGTAGCAATGCCAGCAGCGTGTTTGCGCAGGCACGCTAGAGCACTTTGCGTTGTGACGGAAACGTCAAAACCGGAACAAATTGATCAAAATCAAAGGTCCGGTGCACAGCTTTTGAATGTGTTCAAATTGCTTCCTTTTGATGATTCCATCCCAACGCAATTTGATCCAGCAGCCCCCAGGAACTTGCCACATCAGCCTGCCACATCAGCCTGCAGGGGGGGGCACGGGCAATTCGCCTCTTGCGCGGGCAGCCCGGCCATAAACCAGCTCGAACAGCGGGCCTGCCATCAGCGTGGTGACAATCGCCATCACCACCATGATCGAGAACAGTGCAGGCTCGATAATTCCGCGCTGCAGGCCGATGTTGAGAATGATCAGTTCCATCAGGCCGCGCGCATTCATCAGCGCGCCGATCCCCATGGCGGTGCTGTTGTCTTCGCCGCTCAAGCGGGCTGCCGCATAACAGGCCAGTCCCTTGGCCGCGATAGACACAACCAGGATCACCAGCGCAATGAACAACAGGTTCCACGTGTTGACCAGGGTCAGCTGGGTGTGCAGGCCCGAATAGGTGAAGAACAGGGGCAGCAGCAGCACCACTGTCATCGGCTCGAGTTTGGCTTTCAGGGCCTCGGCAAACTTGCCCTTGGGCATCACCGCACCGAGCACGAAGCCACCAAACACGGCATGGATGCCCGCGATATCCATGGCGAAGGCGCAAGTCGCGAAGGCGATCAGGATGTAAGCCAGCCCGGTTTCGCTGATCCCGCCTTCACGCTCCATCCGCGCTTCGAAGCCCCTGGTCAGTCTGCGTCCAAACAGGCCCATGAACACGGCAAAGGCAAACGCCCCGCCAATCGCGATCACAGCCACCATCGGCCCGCCGCCAAAGCTGGCCAGCACGATGGCCAGCACGCACCATGCGCCTGCATCGTCAATCGCACCGGCAGACAGGGCGAGCGTCCCCAATGGTGACTTGCTCAAGCCCTTTTCATGGATGATCCGGGCCAGCATCGGAAATGCGGTAATCGCGATGCAAGCGCCCATGAAAAGCTGGGCTTCCCAGGTGACAAGATCGGGATTGAACAGGCCGGGGGTGCCCATCAGCCACGGCGTGATTGCAAAGGCGCAGGCAAATGGGACGGCGATACCGGAAATCGAGACCGCCGCAGCACTGCGTGCGCGTGATACAAAGTGACTGGTGTCAAAGCCCAGACCCACGATGAACATGTAGAGCCCAACCGCCAGCTGGGCGCCGACAAACAGGATCGGCTGGCTTTCCTTGGGAAAGATCAGGTCCTGCAATTCAGGCGCGAGCAGACCGAACAAGGACGGGCCCAACATGACCCCGGCAATCATCTCGCCCACCACTTGCGGCTGGCCCAGGAAGCGTTTGGCGAGATAGCCTGTGATCCGGCAGGCCAGCAGGATCACGGCCAGCTGGGCGAAGAACACAATGCTGAGTTCGGTGGGGGTCATGGGTTTGCGGCCAGATTATCTCGCCAGCTC
This sequence comes from Hyphomonadaceae bacterium, assembly GCA_025458365.1. Taxonomy (GTDB): domain Bacteria; phylum Pseudomonadota; class Alphaproteobacteria; order Caulobacterales; family Aquidulcibacteraceae; genus JALOSP01. The sequence goes on along the minus strand of JALOSP010000007.1, from coordinate 3,600 downwards.
ATGGCGTGGCACATGTCATCCTACAAGGGCTGTTGGGCAGCCATGGTCCGCGTGACCGGGGCTGTGGCGCCAGCAGGAGGGCTGCAACACGCTATTGTGACAGTCTGATGCCGTCACGCGTGACCCTAAAGACTTGGCCGTCAATCGCGACCATCACCGGCACATTGAGCGTTTGTGCCGCGAAGACATGGATTTCGGTCGGTTGTGGATCAAGGACATGCGTCACGACCAGCGCTTCCGGACGAAGGTCCCGACGACCCGGCACCCCGGACTGAACGTTCAGGCAGCTGTTGGTAAAGGTACGGTCCAGCATGGCCTCGCCAGTGACTGGCACTTTCAGCCTGTAATGGCCACCCATGGGATAGACATGGTTCTCCACCCAAGGCGTCATCAGATAGACATCATGGCTTCCGTTGCCATCGGTGCTTGCTACGACGATTGTATTGAATGGCCTGGCAGCACATGGCACCACACCGGCCCTGCGCCCCGCAGGTGATCCCGCAAACACCCCGGCCCGAAAGTGTGCTGACGCCAGCGCTCGCTGGTTCCCTGTCAATACCGTGTCCGCCTCGGAAAGCCGGTGTTGTCTGGTGGTAACCCGCCCGTTGCGTTCAGCAAAGCGGGCAAGCGCGACGAGCTCGTTACCCCGGTTGCCAAAGAATGTCACAAGCCTCTGGTCGCCGGTTTCCTCAACCACCCAGCCGCGCGGCGTTACACCAGGCTGGTCCCGCCAGACTGCCTGGAACGCATCGGAAGCCACCCAGGCTGCCCGGTCCAACCTGTACAGCAGACTGCCCCGCTGCTCGGCGAAACTGATCATCGCCGGATTCGCCGGCCCGAGACCGTCAGCGCCAGTGACCGCGGCAGCAGGTGTTGGCTTGACCTGCGCCAAAGCCCCAGCCGACAAAAGGCCAATGGCCAGCAGGGAAAGCAGGCCAGTATGGGCAAGTCGGCGGTTCATGTGAGGGCCTCTGCGCGTTGTCGATCTGGTCTATGCTAGATAGACTGGACCCGAACATCAACCAACGATACACAGACCTTGAGTCAGCCGATCAAATCACCCGTGGTGGCAGGCCCGAGGCGACCAGCGCTTCGGTGATTTCTTCGGTGTGGCGACTGTCACGGGTTTCAATCTGGATGTCGAACTCGGCACCCTTGGCAGGCACATCGAGCGCCAGACGGTTGTGGGCCACATCGAGGATGTTGCCGCCCAGATCACCAATCACCTTGGACACCCGCGCCAGGAGGCCCGGCCGGTCATCCGAGACGATGCGGATCGACACAATCCGCTTTTCGCGCACCAGCGCCCGTGTCAGCACCGAGGCCAGCAAGCGGGAATCGATATTGCCGCCACACAGCACCAGCCCGACCCGACGCCCGGCGAACCTCGCCGGATGGGCCAGCAATGCTGCCAGACCTGCGGCCCCTGCCCCCTCGGCCACGGTCTTTTCCACGTTGCAGAACAGCGTGATCGCCTGCTCCAGATCGGCCTCATCGACCAGCACCACGTCTTTCACCAGCTGGCTGGCGATCGCGAAGGTCAGTCGCCCGACCTGTTTCACCGCGATGCCTTCGGCAATGGTCTGGCCGCCACAGAGCGGGCCGGGTTCGACCCCGCGCATTTCGGCATGCAGTGAAGGATACATTCTTGCCTCCACGCCCACCACATCCACGTCGGGCCGCAGCGCTTTGGCTGCCACCGCGATCCCGCTGATCAGGCCGCCGCCGCCCACCGGCACCACAAGCGTGTCAAGATGCGGTGCCGCCTCCAGCATCTCGATCCCCAACGTGCCCTGGCCTGCGATCACATCGTGATCATCATAGGGGTGGATCAGGGTCAGGCCCTCGCGGTCCTTCAACTGATAGGCAAAGGTGGTGGCCTCGGCAAAGCTGTCACCGGAGAGCAAGACGCGCGCGCCATGCTTGCGGGTGTGTTCCACCTTGGTGAAGGGCGTGTTCACCGGCATCACGATGGTGGCCGGGATGCCCGATTGGGCTGCATGATAGGCCACACCCTGGGCATGGTTGCCCGCCGAGACTGCAATCACGCCGACGCGCCGCTCGGCCTCGTTGAGCAGCGAGAGCTTGTTCAGCGCCCCACGCTCCTTGAATGCAGCGGTGAACTGGAAGTTCTCGAACTTCACCCAAACCTCGGCCCCGGTGATCTCGGAAAGCGTCCGGCAGTGCAACATCGGGGTTTTGGCAATCCGGCCTTCCAGGCGCTGTTGTGCTGCGCGGATGTCATCAATCGTTACGGTCATGGAAGCCCCACCAGTTCTGCAAGTCGCATAAGGTGGACAGGCCGGTTGATCAATTGAAACAGCCCGCTGTCATCCCGGCCAAGCGCAGCGCGAGCCGGGATCTCTGGAGGTCTGGCGCATAGTTCCCGAGGTCCCGGATACGCTCTTCGAGCGTTCCGGGATTACAAAAGCTCAATCACAACAACACTCTGTCATCCCGGCCAAGCGCAGCGCGAGCCGGGACCTCTGGCACTTTTCGATAGCGCATGGACCCCGGATCGCCTTTGGCGTCCCGGGATGACAGCGCTCAACCCACTATTGCACCCCCAGCACCTGTTGCAGGAACAGGGTCTCGGCTTCGCGCTGGGCGTCGCGGTTGGACTTCTTGGCAAAGCCATGGCCTTCGTCCATGGCCAGCATATACCAGACCTCACGCCCATTGGCCCGGACCCGCTCGACGATCTGCTCGGCTTCCGAGCGCGGCACGCGCGGATCATTGGCACCCTGGATCACGAACAGCGGGTCTTCGATCTTGTGGGCGTTGGTCAGGGGGCTGATCGCCTGCAAATGGGCCCGCATCGCCGGATCACGCTCGTCACCATATTCCACCCGCCGAAGATCACGCCGGTAACCGTCGGTGTTTTCCAGGAAAGTCACGAAGTTGGAGATTCCGACAATGTCGATCCCGCCAGCCAGCCGATCCGGGAAATGGGTGAGGCTCGCCAGAACCAAATAGCCACCATAGGAGCCGCCATAGACGATCACCTTGCTCGCATCCATGTCCGGCTGGGTCTTGATCCAGTCCAGAAGCGCGCCGATGTCCTTCACCGAATCCTCGCGCTTGAAGCCGTTGTCCAGTTCCACGAAGCTGCGGCCATAGCCGGTCGAGCCGCGCACATTGGGCACCACGACGCTGATCCCCAGTTCATTGGCCCAATACTGGATGGTGCTGGAGAAACCGGGCCGAGACTGGGCCTCCGGGCCGCCGTGGATCTGGATGATCACCGGGCGCGGACCGGGCTGGCGGGCGCGATAGACAAAGGCCGGGATGGTGCGTGGCGCGCCATTAACCATATCGAATGTGGGATATCGGATCAGCGACGGTTCGACAAAACTGGCCGGGTTCAGGCCGCCGATCTCGCTCTGGGTCCAGCGGGTCAGGCGGCGGCTGGACACATCATAGACATAGGCATCTGACGGGCTGCGGGCCGTGTTGATGGTCAAACCGAGGCGGCGGGAATCCGGGCTCCACTGCAACCCCCCAACCAGCCCCACCGGCAGCTGCGCCTTGGTGGCGCGCGGAGCGCCTTCGGCGGCCATGGTGTAGATTTGCGACAGGCCGTCTTCATTCAGCGCATAG
>JALOSP010000154.1 GCA_025458365.1 Hyphomonadaceae bacterium | reverse complement strand
CGCCGGACCGGAACCGGGTGAACCGGCGCGGGCGGGCTGTCGGCGTGGCCAGCGGCACGTACAGCACGTCGGTGCTTTCGCTCTGCGACCGGTAGATCATCATGTAATCGCCAGACGATGTCTTGTAGCTGCCGCTCTGGAACGACGGATCGGTCTCTTCGAACACCATCACATCGTTGGCGGGGTCTTCGCCGACGACGTGGCGCATGATCTTGGCGGTGCGGAAATTGTCATCCAGCAGGCTGTAGAAGCAGGTCCGGCCATCCTTGGCCCAGACCAGTCCGGCCGACGTGTTCTCGATGGTTTCGGGCAGGTCAAAGCCATTGGCCATCACGCGGAACCGCAAGGTTGCCTTGTTGGAGCCTTCATAATCCACGAAATAGGCTAGAATGTCGCCGCGCGGGCTCTGTTCCCAATCCTGCAGCCGCCAGAAGCCCTTGCCCTGGCTTTCGCGGTCACCATCGATCAGGATCTGTTCGGGGCCGGTCGGTTCGCCGGTCGTGGCATCCACGGCCTTGCGATAGACAATCGGATACTGGCCGCCTTCGCGGAACCGGGTGGCGTAGGCAAAACCGCCATCGCGGGCGGGCACGCTGGAATCATCCTGCTTCAGCTTGCCTTTCAGTTCGTCGAACAGCACATCGCGCAAGGTCGCGGTCGGGTCGAGCAGATTGGCCTTGGTGTAAGCGTTTTCGGCTTCAAGGTGAGCGCGGATATTGGCGGGCAGGCTGGTCGGTTCATTGATCACCTCCTGCCAGTTCGACGCCCGCAGCCAGCCGTAATCATCGACCCGGGTCTGGCCGTGCTGGGTGATCGAGACCGGTACCTTCGGCGCCACCGGGCCCGGCGGGATCACGACGCCCATCGGGCCGGTCATCTGTGCGTTTGCGGTCATCGGAAGTCCTGCCACAGCCATGGTGCAGATGCCCCCCTTCAAAACTTGTCGCCGGTCCAATTGCAGACTCCCTTGCATGTTTGGTCTCCAGCCAAGACGGCGCCACCGCCTTGCCGGTTACTGAGCCAAGACTTGTGGCCGCAATGGCGCCCCGGTCAAGAGCACGGATGCAAACATGACCGCTTTGTCAGCTTCGGAGTTGGTCGGCGAAGCCGATTGAAAGGTCCGGTGGACCTTTCGAAACCGGAGAAGGCCCGAAGGGCAAAGGAGGTGGTCGGCGTCAGCCGATTGAAAGGTCCGGTGGGCCAATCAAGACCGGTGAAGGCCCGGAGGGCAACGAAGGCGCCCACTCTTTGCTCCCCCGTCCAACGGGGGAGCTGCCACCGAAGGTGGCTGAGGGGGTGTCTCTCGCCGCCTTCGCGTTGCTTGCAGCAAACACCCCTTGCACCATTGCTTGACACCTTCCCCGATGGGCAGGGAAGGAAAAATCCGCCCCGTTGACGCACCCGCCGAGCACACGCCACAACCCCTGCCATGCCAGACACCGCCGCAGCCCTGTTCCTCGGCCAGCCAGTGGCCTAACGGACCATCATTCAAGGCAGAACTTTACCTGCCGCCAGCAGGCTTCGCTTCAACAGGCCTGATTGTGTAGATCGCATGCGGGTTTGCATCGCTTGGCGGAAGCAACCGGGCTGCTGAAATCACTTTTGACCTGTCATCAAAAACACATTGCGTCGCAAGGTTCTGTGCAATCTCGTCACAATCGAAGAGTTGAATTGCGTAGGTGCCGACGTTGATATCACGGGCCCGCATGAGTCCGACGTAACTGTTGGCAACATCGGCGGATTCAGGATCTTTGACGAAAACGACCCAAAGCGGCTCTCCATTTTCACTGGAAATTCGGATCAAAAGCTATGTCGAATGGGCCAATCATTGCGCCGGTTTCGGCTCCAAACCAATGGATTGAATGGTTTAGGTCGGAAGTGTTCCGGGAGATGACGAGTTGGTCTGGAAAACCGACGATCGAGAGCACCTCGTTGCTGTTCTGCCGCGCGGCAGTGATGATATTGTCGTCCCCGAAAGGCCAAACTGATGAAGTCGGGAAAGGTGCTGTCGCCCCGCACCCGGCCAACACAAAAAAAGAGGCCAATAAGGCGAGAAGGCTTCGCATTTGTCAGTTGCCCTATGTGATTGAAGCGGCTTCGGCCAAGATTTGGTCGACGAGATCCAGGATACCATTTGGTCCGTTGTGCGCACAATCACTTGCACCATTGCTTGACACCTTCCCCGATGGGCAGGGAAGGAAAAATCCGCCCCGTTGACGCACCCCCCGCAGACACGCCACAACCGCTGCCATGCCAGACACTGCTCCAGCCCTGTTCCTTGGCCAGCCCGTGGCCTTCCTGATCGGGCTTGGCGTGATCGGCGCCTTGCTGGCGGCGGGCTGGGCCGCAGCCCTGATCCTGCCCAGGCGGGAGCCGGGCATGTGGACGGATCTGAAACCACGGATGCAGAGCTGGAGCCTGATCGTTGGTATTCTGGCGGCGGCCCTGCTGGCCGGGGCCGGTGTGTTCATCACGCTATTCGCGCTGGTCTCGTTTATTGCGCTGAAGGAGTTCCTGACGCTGGCACCAACCCGCAAGGAAGACCGGATCGTCCTCTTGCTGGCCTATCTGGCCGTGCCTGTGACCTATCTGTCGGTCTGGGCGGACGAATACATCCTGTTTCTGGTACTGGTCCCGGTCTATCTGTTTACCCTGATGGCCTTTGCCATGGCGCTGGGCGGGCGCACGGAAAAGTATCTGGCGACAGCCGGCATCGTCTATTGGGGCGTGGTCGTGTGCGTGACCAATCTGGGTTATGTGCCGCTGCTGATGCAGGTGCCGCTGGACGAGGCAGGCCCGGCAGGTCCGGCGGGTCTGGTGCTGTTCGTGCTGCTGGTGACCCAGCTGAATGACGTGGCCCAATATGCTTGGGGCAAGAGTTTCGGGAAACGCAAGATCCTGCCGACGGTCAGCCCCAACAAGACCTGGGAAGGCGCAATCGGTGGCGGGCTGACGACTGCTGTGGTGATCATCGTGCTTGGCCCACTGGTCACGCCCTTGGACGGGCTCGGCCTGTGGCTGCTGGCCATCGGGCTGCCGATTGCGGGCTTTGCCGGGGACGTGACGATGAGTGCGATCAAGCGTGACCTGGGTGTAAAGGACACCGGCACGCTGTTGCCCGGACACGGAGGTGCACTCGACCGGCTTGACAGCCTGACCTTCACCGCGCCGCTGTTCTTCCACATCCTGGCTTTCTTTGCCGTGGCGCATTTCTGATGCTGCAGGGCTTGCGCCGGGTGCTGATGGTGCTGCTGGTGCGCCCGGTCACGCGCCTGCTGCTTGGCGGGCAAGTGGACGGGCGGGAGCATCTGCCCATGTCGGGGCCCGCCATTCTTGCCGCCAACCACAACAGCCATATCGACACGCTGGTCTTGCTGTGCCTTTTTCCAACCCGCCTGTTGGCCCGCCTGCGCCCTGTGGCCGCCGCCGATCATTTTCTGAAAGACCCGGTCAGTTCGTGGTTCTTCCGCCATGTGGTGGGCATCATCCCGTTGCAGCGCCATGTGGACCGGGCAGCGCTGGCAGCAGGTGCCGATGTGCTGGGCGAGGCGCGGGCGGCGCTCACGGCGGGTGACATCCTGATCGTGTTTCCCGAAGGCACCCGTGGCGCACCCGAAACACTCGGCGCCTTCAAGACCGGGATCGCCCGGCTGGCCGAAGCCTGTCCGCATGCGCCGGTGATCCCGGTCTATCTGCAAGGGGCCGGACGAGCGCTGCCACGCGATGAAAAGGTCTTTCTCCCGGTCAATGTATCGGTGATCATTGGCGAACCCGTGGCGCGAACCGATGACCGCAAGGCCTTCGTCGAGGCCCTGCGGGCTGCCATCGAGGCACTGAAGGCCAAGGCACCGCCATTGCATTGGGATTGAGGGGGCCTGAAAGCCTTAACGAAGTTCTCGAAAGGTTGATCGCGTGATACGTTTCAGCCAGCCCGGGCAAAATGGGCGCTGGAGGCTTTGAACTTGTGGATCTTTCCACCGCATCGGGAAATTCTTCAGCGCGTTCATGGGGGTATGGAATTTGGGCAAGACCTCCTGTGCTGTCTCCCCCGGGCAGGGACGCCAAGGGCCGGTTGCGAGCGCGACGGCTGGTCGCGCCCGCAGGTATAGCCTCTGCTTACTGGCCCTGGCCCATCGAATAGCCAGCCTTGCCGTCAAAGCTGTAGAGCCCTTCGATCTTGATCACATCCAATCCCGAGGCGGCAATCGCACGACATTGGGCGGCCATTGCCGCTGCATTGCCTGACACGCCTTGTGCCAGCTTGAAGCGGCAGCGCCAGTGATCGGTCCTGGTGGTTTCAGCCATGCCACCGGGCCAGACCTTGACACCGCGATTGGTGATCATCTCGAGTGTGAAGTCCGCGTGGCTCGCACGCAGCAACATGGCTGCCAGCGCGTCGGGATCACGGTATGCGCCGTCCCAGTCCAGAAAAATGTCGATGCCGTCCATTGTCTTGGTCTGGCGTGGGCGGGGGGCTGGTTCTGCCAGGACGAGCGCGCTGCCGGTCCCCGCAACGGCCACCGGAAAGCCGGTCGGCACCTGACCCAGGCGGGCGATCACCGCATCGGCAAAGGCCCGCGTGCCCACCTGTTCGCGCGAAACCGCCGGATCGAAAATGTCACCGGTGTGGATCCCGTCCTCGATGGTTTTCAGCCAGGCATTGCGGACCCGCGCGGCAACCCCGCCCTGCCCGACATGGGCCAGCATCTCGGCGCCCGCCAGTAACAGGCCAGACGGATTGGCCACGCCCATGCAGGCAATGTCAGGGGCCGAGCCGT
>JALOSP010000153.1 GCA_025458365.1 Hyphomonadaceae bacterium | reverse complement strand
GCGCGCAAGTTCGCGGCAATTGCCCGCAAGTCTGCGATTGCCGGTCGCACGGGCGCGACAATCGTGCATAGACTGCAAGCCATGCTAGTCATCACGACATCCGAACAACTGGAAGCAACGTGCGAAGCTCTGCGGGGCGATGCGGTCACTGTGGCTGTGCCATCGGCATGGCGGTCATGAGCCGCCAGCGTCGCGTCCTGTTGCGGTCTGTTGTCCTGGTGCTGGGGCTGTTCGTCGTCGCGCTGGCCGCCAGTGCCTGGTTTGGGCGCGACAATCTGTTCCGCTACCTGATCCAGCCGCAGACCCCGTTTCAGGTGCAACAGCCGCCTGCAGCACCAGACTACGCCAGCCCCGGTGCCTGGGCCGCCCGGCCGCTGGACGGTTCTGGCGCGGTTCCAGCCGTGTTCTTCGTCCATCCCAATTCCAGCTGGACACCGCGCAACTGGAACGTCGCCATTGATGACACGGATGCTGCACAGGTCCTGCAGCAGGACATTCTGCCCAATCACGCCGGACCGTTCGCACGGGCGGGGCGTTTGTGGGCACCGCGATACCGCCAGGCGACACTGTTTGCCTTGCTGGCAGGGCGGCCGGATACCCGTGACGCGCTCGATCTGGCTTATGGCGATGTGGCCCAAGCCTTCCAGCAATTCCTCGATGCCCGGCCGGCTGGGGCGCCTTGGATCCTGGTCGGGTCGGGGCAGGGGGGGCAGCATGTGGCGCGTCTGCTCGCGGACGCGGTCGTCGGTACACCGGCGGCACAGGGCCTTGCAGCAGTCTATGTGCTGGAGCAGGCGATTGGCGGGGCGATGTTGGCAGAAAGCGGCGTTCTGGCCGGGTTGCCCGTGTGCGCCAAGCCGTCACAGACCGGCTGCCTTGTCACTTTCGTAAGTGTTGATGAGGGTGACGCCCGCGGGATCAGCTTTGCCCGCGAACGGGCCAGACGGATGCATGCTCGCATTGGCATCGCCGAGGCGGATGACCAGCCAGTTTGCGTGAACCCCCTGACCGGCACTGCCGACGCCGTTTCACCGGCAAGCACCAACCGTGGCGCTGCCAGTGCCAGCGGCCTGGAGCCTGGCGTCAGGCCTGCCATGTTGCCGGGGCAGACCGGTGCGGCCTGTGTCGACGGGCTGTTGCAGGTCGATCCTGACAGGCCACCGGCCCTGCGCCCGGACCGGCTCGATATCGGCGCCCACCACAAACCGGCGCTCTACAACCTGTTCTGGCAGGCATTGGAAGATGACAGCATCAGGCGAATGGCCGCCATCGGTGGCCGCCCGGAGTAAATCCCCGTTAATGCTCGGATTCTTCAAAGCGCTACGGAATAGTCAGCCTCGGTTTTGCTGGCGACTTCCTCGGCGCTGACACCGGGTGCCAGCTCGATCAACGCCATGGTGCCTGCCGCCTTGTCGATGGCAAACACGGCCAGGTCGGTAATCACGAGGTCCACCACAGCCTTGCCGGTCAGCGGCAGCGAGCATTGCTTCAGCAGTTTGGAAGCGCCATCCTTGCTGGTGTGTTCCATGACGACCACGCAGCGCTTGACCCCGGCCACCAGGTCCATCGCTCCGCCCATGCCCTTGACCATCTTGCCCGGCACCATCCAGTTGGCGAGGTCGCCGTTCTGCGACACCTCCATGGCACCGAGAACTGACAGGTCGATATGGCCGCCGCGGATCATGGCAAAGCTGTCAGCTGAGGAGAAGTAAGACGAGCGTGGCAGTTCGGTGATGGTCTGCTTGCCGGCATTGATCAGGTCGGCGTCGATTTCATCCTCGAACGGGAAGGGGCCCATGCCGAGCATGCCGTTCTCGCTCTGCAGTGTCACATCCATGCCCGCCGGGATGTGGTTGGCCACCAGCGTGGGGATGCCAATGCCAAGGTTGACATAGAAGCCATCGCGCAATTCCTTGGCAGCACGGGCAGCGAGATCATCACGGGTCCAGGGCATTAGTCCAGCTTTCGCAATTGATGGTTGTCCGCTTCGAGGTTCGAATATGCGCTGACTTGCGACATGTCATCGGGAAACAATTGCCCGAACAAGTCAATCATCGGCTTGAGGGCATCCAGACCGTCGCTGTAATGCTCCTGGCAGAATCGGTAGGCCAGTTGGGTGCGCCCGTCGTTTACTGCTTCCACGAAATAGCTGGGCGCATGCAAGCAGATCATGTTCGCACCCTGCGGCGAATCCTGCGCAAGTTCCGGGCGATTATAGAGTGTGCCGACCGGCAGATAGGCCTTCAAGGCAAACAAGCCGTTCCCGTTGATCGTTTCGATAATCGCCTCTGCACGCACCCGGTCGACAGTCTTGCTCAGTGTCCTGGCAAGCGTGCCTTGCCGGTAGGTGCCATAGCCATCCGTGTAGCGCAGCTCTGCCGTGCACCGGCGTGGTGTGCATGACAATGTCAGTGCACCCGGCCTGCGATGCCAGGCGTGCCAGATCAACCGGTAGGTCGGGCCAGTCCCGGACACGGGCTGCAACTGCAGGCTGTCCAACTCGGCCTGATGTGGGGCCAGCGCAGTCGTCACGGCGTCGGATTGCGGTGGGGAGGCGCAAGCAACAAGGGGCAGGGTGGCAAGAGCGCTCAGGTATTTGATCGCAACGCGATGTCGAGGCCCCATCACACGGGCTCCCTCATCCGCACGGTGCGCTGCTCGATCCGCTTTTCGCTTTGCGTTTGCACGATACGCTTCACATAGATGCCAGGCGTGTGGATCTGGTCGGCATCCAGCGCGCCGACAGGCAGCAATTCTTCGACTTCGGCCACGGTGACTGTCGCGGCTGTGGCCATCATCGGGTTGAAATTCCGGGCGGTTTTACGGTAGATCAGATTGCCCTGCCGGTCGCCCATGAAGGCTTTGACGATGGCGAGATCAGCCTTCAGTCCGGTTTCGAGCACGTAGGTCTGTCCGTCGAAATCCTTGTGCTCCTTGCCTTCTGCCACCAAGGTGCCAACACCGGTCCTGGTGTAGAAGCCGGGGATGCCGGCACCTCCGGCCCTGATCCGTTCGGCCAGGGTGCCTTGCGGGTTGAACTCCAGCTCCAGCTCACCGGCCAGATACTGGCGGGCGAATTCCTTGTTCTCGCCCACATAGCTCGACACCATCTTGGCGATCTGGCGGCTTTCCAGCAGCAGGCCCAGACCAAAGCCGTCCACCCCGGCGTTGTTGGAGATCACGGTGATCCCATTGACCCCTGAGTCGCGCAGCGCAACGATCAGATTTTCCGGGATCCCGCACAAGCCGAACCCGCCGCTCATCACGGTCATCCCGTCGAACACCAGACCCTCAAGCGCATCGACCGCGCTATTGTATTCCTTGCTCATGGCTGCGGGGCCTCCACCAGGTTGCAGACCCAGCCTGTAACCCGCTTCGGGGCCTCAAGGCGAGTGGCATGGCCATGGTCTGTGCGCACAGGTCGCACAATGGATGGCTTCAGGATGTGCAAGCTGTCTCAGCGCCAGTACCACACGAGCGCAGCGGTTACCACCAGCAAGACAAGGGCCTGCACCCTGTAGTTCTGCCAGACCGGACGGGCCTTCAGCACGACCGTCTCGGCATCGTAGTCGCGCTTGTGCCACATCAGCGGCTCGACGTCGGCGCGATCCGGCGCCGGGGCCGTCAGCGATCCGGCGATCACCGCGATCAGGCTGGCCCCAAAGATCAGCATGGCCGAGACAAGGAAATGCACGTCTGTCGTCTTGGTCACCACATTGGTGACAAACAGACCGACCCCCAGAATGATCCCGACGGTCAGGCCGAACATGGCACCACGCGCATTGGCGCGTGCCCAGAAAAGGCCGGTCAGGAACATCGCCACAATCGGCGGCACGGCGTAGGCCAGCACGGCCTGCAGATATTGCCACAAGCTGTCGGCATAATTCTCGATCACCGGGATCCACGCGATGGCCGCCAGCATGAAGATCACCGTGGTGATCCGGCCCAACCGCACGAGGCCAGCCTCGCTCATCCCCGGCGCAAACCGGCGTCCGAAGTCCATGGTGACCAGTGTGGAAGCCGAATTGAAGGTCGAGGCGATGGAACTCATGATCGCAGCCAGGAAGCCTGCAATCACCAGCCCGACCACGCCAGTCGGCAACAGGTCGAACACGAGGCGCGGATAGACCTCATCGCCACTCTTCAAATTCGGATAGATCAGGATGGCTGCAGTACCCGGCAGAACCATCAGATACAGGATCGGCAGCTTCAGCAGGCCTGCAAACAGCGCGCCCCAGCGCCCGTGCTCCAGTGACTTTGCACTCAACACGCGCTGGGCCATGAACTGGTTGGTGCACCAGAAATAGAAGCCGAGGAGCGGAACGCCGGTCAGGAGGCCAAGCAAGGGCACGCCGGGATCGTCATTCGGGCGGATCAGGCTGAGCTTGGCCGGGTCGACACTCGTCATCACCTTGGTCCAGCCGCCCGCTGCGTCAAAGGCGAACACCGCGATGAAGATCGATGCACCGAGCAGCAAGACGGCCTGGATCACTTCGGTCAGCATGACGGCTTTCAAACCACCCAGTGCCGTATAGATGCCAGCCGCCAGCGCAATCACCGCAGCGATCTGCCAGAGCGGCACGCCCGGGAAGATCAGCGAGAACACCAGAGCTCCGGCAAACAGGGCCGCAGCCGTGTCCACGATGATGTTGAGGAACACGGTCAGCCCGGAGAAATACAACCGCATCGCAGGCGAAAACCGCCGCTCCAGAAATTCCGGCATGGTGTAGACTTTGGACGCCAGCACCGCAGGCAGCACGAACACGCAATAGAAGGCCAGAATG
>JALOSP010000152.1 GCA_025458365.1 Hyphomonadaceae bacterium | reverse complement strand
CATTCGCCAACATATCGGAAACTGTCATTGCCCAGCACCACAGCGGCGGCGCGAAGATATTTGAGCGTGACCGCGCGCCCCACTTGCGGCGTGTGCACCACGGGCGAGGTGAAGACGCAATCCTCAGCGATCAGCCCTTCAAGCACGCCCGGGTCACGGGTGCGCATATATGTGTGCCAAAGCTCGATTGGTCCGTTCATCGGCACAGGGTGTTACTGCGTCTCCTGCCTGTCAACACGACTGCTACCCCTTTTCGGTGCCTCCTGCTTATTGCTGTCTGTCAGGACATCCGGGTTTCAGGGGCGGCCCGTTGGCTGGCATGCCTGCCAGCAATTACTTCCGCAGCGCGAGGACCAGCCAGGTGATCCAGCGGGATATGGGGATGCGTCGTTCGGTCATTGCCTGGTCTCCCGTCAGCCGAAGCGGAAGCTTGAAGCTGTGAGGTGGCCGGCGAAGTCAGTCTGGTGATAGACTGTTCGGCCTGCATCATTCCCCGCCGCACCGACGGCAACCATCAGCAGGATCAGATGATCTTCTTCCGGGTGAGCCGCGCGCGCCATCGGGGCGCTTTCCCAGTCAAGCAGCCGGTCGGCACGGCTCTTTGGTGTGCTGTGCACCAGAGTGTCCTGCAGCCAGGCGTCAAAGGCAGCCGATACGGGTCCGCTGGACGGACTGCCCATGGCGCTCATGTTGTGGTAGGTCAGACTGCTGCCGACGATCAGCACGCCTTCGTTGCGCAAGGGTGCCAGAACGGCACCCACCCGCAAATGCGCGGCGGGGTCATAATGGCGATCAATCGACAACTGGACGATGGGTAGCTCTTCTTCCGGATAGAGCGGCTTCATCATGCTGAACGTGCCGTGGTCGTAACCACGATCGGGATCCAGCCGCGCCGGTACACCGCCCTCGCCCAGAAGGTCCCTCACCCTCCCTGCCAGTTCTGGCGAGCCCGGTGCCTTGTAGCGGATCTGGCAGGTGTGGGCTGGAAACCCGCTATAGTCGTAGACCATACCCGGGCTGGCCGACGAGGACAGCGCAAAGCCGTCCTCGATCCAGTGCCCCGAGATGACCAGAGCAGCGCGCGGAGCGGCGCCCAGATCCCGGCGGATGTCCTTCAAGGACTGCTCGAGCTGGTCGAACATCTGCCGGAACGGACCGTCGAGATAGGGCCATGGTCCGCCACCGTGACTGATGAAGAAAGTTGGAAGCCGGGCGGGCATGGTGCTTCTCCGATCTCCACGTGTTCAGGTGCGCGGGGCGATCGGCGCCTTGCGGGCACGGCCCCACAGGACAAACACGCCCAGCACGACATAGATCAGGTTGAACGGCAGGGGCTCGAATTCGCCGCGCAGGATATGGAACGGAATGGCCAGCGCCTGGATGGCCAGAAGACCTGCGGCTGCCCAGACCGTCAGGTGCGGCTTGATACGGGTTGCGGCAGGAAGGATCAGGCCAATGGCGCCGAGGATCTCCATCACGCCGATGAAGCGGGGCAGCGCAATCGGCACTTCGAACATCCAGACCGCACCCATCGCGGCGGCTTCGGCCGGCGGCATGAAGTGGAACGAGGCGCCCATCAGATAAAGACCGGCCAATGCGATCTGCCCACCCCAGAGGGCAATGCTCCAGACTTTGCTTGGGGGTGGTGCCGTGGTGGTGTCGGGCGTGGTGGCATCGGTCATGGTCTGCTCCTCGGGTTGATGACGACAGCGGGAGGCGTCAGGTTTCCCGAAAACCGATACCTGCCCACCGGGACGCGATCATTGGCGCAAGAGCGAGTGCAGTCTTTCTTGTCAGTTGATGATGGATCGATATCCACAATGACCGTATCGCGATTGACAACCTTATCGCAGGCAGTATCGCTGTCTCCCAAGCCCCGATTGCATGTGGGACAAGCGCGCAATGATCGATGGATAGTCTCCTAAGCTTGAGGGTGTTTGCGGCAGTCGCAGAGGCCAGGAGCTTCGTGGCTGCCGCTGACCGGTTGGGCCTGTCGGCGGCCATGACCAGCAAGCATGTCCAGCATGTCGAAGCGCGTGTCGGGGCAAGGCTGCTGAATCGGACCAGCCGGCGTGTCAGTCTGACCGAGGCCGGCGCTGACTATCTGGCGACCATTCGCAATCTGCTCGATGGCCTTGAAGCCGCCGAGGCGCGGCTGGCCGACTTGCATGTCGAGCCGCGCGGCACATTGAAAATGAGTCTCCCCGTCTGGTTCAGCGCAACAGGCTTCACCCGCTTGCTGGCAAACTACCGCGCCCGACATCCTAATGTGCACTTCGACATCGATGTGAGTGGCCGACAGGTCAATCTGGTCGAGGACGCCTATGATCTGGCATTGCGCGTCAGCCCAACACTGGATGAGGGACTGATCGCAAAGCGGCTGATGGAGATTTCCTTTTATCTTGTTGCCGCACCATCGCTGCTCGACCGGATTGGCCGCCCGGGCAAGGTCGACGAACTGAACGGAATGCCGCTGCTGGCCTACACCCCGGTCAGCACGGATGGCCGCATGCGACTTTGGCGCGGGCCGCAGACTCCGGAAGTACGCATGACGCCTGTCATTCAGAGCGCCAACGAGGCCCTGCTTTTCCAGGCTGCTTTGGAAGGCATGGGCGTGGTGATCATGCCTCACCCGGTAGCGGGCGCCCACCTTCGCTCTGGCGCGCTGGAACGGTTGTTGCCAGATCAGGTCGGGCCTGAAGTTACCCTATCGGCCATCTATCCCAATCGCAGCTTTCTTCCGGCAAAGACGCGGTCGTTTCTGGACTTTCTTGCCGGCCCCGAAGGCTTGAGCAGCGATCCCGGCTTTGCATGAGACCACCGGCAGCTGGGGCCTGGCAGGGTGTGACGCGTGTGTCAGGTCGTCCAACAGAACCTGGATCAACGACCACTCTATAGCGCCCGGTATCGGACCGACCTGAATGTCGCACCATTCTGGCCTGAGACATAGATCGCCGGGCGCAGGCTCAGGAAATCACCATCCACATTGTGGTGGTAGCCCGAGACTTCCATCTGGACTGAATGCTTCGTCCAGGAGTTGCCGTTCACACTGTAGTGGATGGTGACAATATTGCGGTCGTTGAGAATGCGGATGAACAGGCGCGAAACGCCTTCGGGCAACCCGCGCGCCCGCCTCTGGCGTCCATATCGGTGCATTACGAGGCCGCCGGCATTGAACCCGAGGCCTGCATAAAGTCGCTTGGAATAGAATAGCAGGAGGCCTGCCTCCGCACCGGGTTCCAGCGTGATCTCCGCCTCCGCCTCGTAGGTCAGGTCTCCACAAATGAAAGTGAGCGGTGAGCAGTCTGCGGGCGAGCTGCCCTTCGCGGCAATCCGAAGTCCGCCTTCATTTTTGCTCAGGCGCCCAGCCTCATCCGGCCCCGGATCGTAGATCGACCAGAGTGTTCCCATCCGGTCAGTCGAGAAATCGTCCGAAAGAGCCTGGCCATGGGGCACAACCGGTCCGGGGATCGGCTTTGGAAGGGAGCGTGACAGGTCCCCGCCACGGGCCACGGGCCAGCCGTCCCGTGACCAGCTGACCGGATCGAGCAGCATTTGACGTCCAAGGGTCCAGAACCCGTTTTCATAGCCATGATAGGCCATCCACCAGCCCCGACCTGGAACCTCGAACAGGGTCGCATGGCCCCGCGACCACCATTTCTCGTCGGCTGACCATGTGCGCACGATCGGATTGGCAGGACAATCCTCCCATGGGCCCTGAAGCTGGCGCGCCCTGGCTGCGATAACCATGTGCCCCGTGGGTGGCCCAGCCGTGCCACCAACTGCGGTGATCATGTACCAGTAGTCGCCCCGGCGGACGATCTTTGGCCCCTCAGGCGAGAACGATTCGACCGTCCATTCTTCCGGATAGCGCCAGGGGTCATAGACATGCTCGACGGGACCAACGGTCGACAGTCCATCTTCAGAAAGTCTGATCCGGTCACCGCCGCTCAAGAACAGCCAGCGTGTCCCATCGAGATCCCCGACATGTTCCGGGTCGATGTGGGCATTCAGGCGCAAATCGATCGGATCGCTCCAGGGACCCTCGATCCGGTCGGCATGAATGACATAGATTGACCGGTATTGGGGGGTACGCGCTGGTATGTAGAGGAAGTAGCGGCCCTTGCAGACAGCCAGTGCTGGTGCCCAGACCGAGCCGATCGGCTGGTGCAATGCGGCTATAACCACGGACCAGTTCACCAGATCGCGGGACGACCAGATGGTCAGACCAGGATAGGCATCGAAGCTCGAAAACGTCAGATACCAGAGATCGCCAACCCGGATCAGCGCTGGGTCGGGACGGTCACCAGAGAAGACCGGATTGAGAAACCGTCCATTGCCCAGATCGGCCCTGCGCTGCCCCTCTATCCCGCGCGGCCAGCGCAAGTGATCCCAGGCTGCACCAGACGGGGAGATCCGCCCTTCCCGCCGGGTTGCAGCAGCACTGGCTGGCGATGCCGAAAGCGCCGCTGCGGCAATGACAGACGATAGAAGGTCGCGACGCAACATCGGCATGGTCCCAGTAACGGGAAAGCCCACACCAGGCCGTTGAAGCGGTTCAGGCCTGGTGTGGGTCGGCGGGAGGACGGATCAGAACTTGAACCGTGCGCCAAGGAAGATCTGCCGGCCAGTCCGGCTCACATCGAACAACAGGTCATTGGCCACATTGCCTTGTGCCGTATTGTAGGTGATCCGGCTGTCTTGCAGCTCATCTGTCAGGTTTGTTCCTTCAAGGACGACCGTCAGGTGATCGTTGAACTTGTAGGAGATCTGGGCATCGAGCGACTGGACAGGCTCCTTGCCCCAGAAATCGGCCGACGAGCCCGGCAACAGAACCGAAATG
>JALOSP010000151.1 GCA_025458365.1 Hyphomonadaceae bacterium | reverse complement strand
AAGCCTGTTTGGCGGCGCGATGCATATGGCCGACGAGCATTGGCGCGCGCTGACTGTGCGGGCCGGCGTGATGTATCTGGTGCTGGCCGTGATCAACGAATTGGTCTGGCGCACGCAGCCGGAGGCAACCTGGGTCACCTACAACACCTGGGGCGATGTTGCGATCAACATGATATTCTGGGTGGTGAATATCGCCCTGCTGGCCAAACACCTGACCGACGAGGATGGTGTGCCGCTGGGCGAGAAGGATGGCCCAACGTGAGCCTTGCTGCACCTGCCACTTGATCGGCTTGCGCTTTCAGGATCGTGTGGCGGCCCGACCTGTCATTATGGATTCCGTTCATGTCCAAGACCCGCGCGCTGATTGCCGCATCAACCCTTGCCCTCCTGTCTGCCTGCGCAGGCCTGCCGGGAAGCAATGCTGAGGATACCGTCGTGGAGACAGCAACCACACCGGCCCGCGCCGTGTTCGAAGACCCGTATCTTTGGATGGAGGAGGTGCTGGGAGACCGTGCGCTGACCTGGGTCCGGGCACAGAACGAGCGCACGCTGGGCATCCTGCAAGGCGATCCGCGCTTTGCTGGATTGCAGGACGATGCTCTGGCCATCATCCGCGCGACTGACCGGCTGACCTTTGGCGGCTATTCCGACGGATATGTCTCCAACTTCTGGCAGGACACCAACCATGTGCGCGGCATCTGGCGCCGGGCCACATTCGACAGCTGGAAATCCGGCAGCCCGCAATGGGAAACCGTGCTGGACTACGACCAGCTGGCTGCTGCCGAGGGCAAGAATTGGGTGGCGAGCGGTTCCACGTGCCTGGATCCGAATGACCCGTGGAACACGGTCTGCATCCTGTCCCTGTCTGACGGTGGCAAGGATGCAGCCGTGGAGAGGGAATGGGATGTAAAGACCCGCAGCTTCGTGGAAGGCGGCTTTTCGCTGCCGGAAGCCAAGGCCGGTGTCACCTGGCTGGACAAGGACACATTGCTGGTCGCCACCGATTGGGGTGAAGGGACGCTGACCGAGAGCGGCTATCCCTATATCGTCAAGAAGCTGAAGCGCGGCCAGAGCCTGGATCAGGCTGAAGAAGTCTTCCGGGGCGAGGTCAAGGACGTGGCCGCCGGGTCCTACCGGATCGATGATGGGGTGCGGATGCACACCTTCTTCAACCGTTCGCCGACGTTTTTCACCAGCGAGACCCATTATCTGAGCGATGCTGGCCGGATCGTGCGGTTTCTCGATCCAGGAAGATTGGCGTCCGCAAGGCGCGTCAGCGCCGCTGGCATCCGGCAGCCTGCTGGCTGCACCGCTGGCCTCACTGATGGCTGATGCTGCGGTGCCGGTCGAGGTGATCTACACGCCGAGCGCACGGGAAAGCCTGCAGGGCGCAAGCCTGACCAGTGCGGCGCTGATCGTGACGGTGTCGCGCAATGTGAAGAGCGAAGTCCGCCGCTATACGCGGGCGGCAGATGGCCTCTGGAGCTTCTCGCTGGTCGATTTGCCGCGCAACGGTGTGGCGGGCCTGGCCGATACAGACATCCGGACCGACCGGGTGTTCTACTCTTACAATGACATGATCACCCCGCCATCGGTGTTCATGGCAGAAACCTCGGCAGCAATACCGCAAGTGGTCCAGGCCCAGCCTGCCCGGTTCGATGCCAGCAATCTGGAAGTCCACCAGTATGAGGCGACTTCGAGGGATGGCACCCGGATTCCCTACTTTATCGTTCACAAGAAGGGAATCCGCCTGAATGGCGAGACCCCGACCCTGCTATATGGTTATGGCGGGTTCGAAGTGTCGATGGAGCCGACCTACGGGTCCTACACCGGCAAGCTCTGGCTGGAGCGTGGCGGGGCCTATGTGCTGGCCAACATCCGTGGCGGCGGCGAATTTGGTCCGGCGTGGCACCAGGCGGGTCTCAAAGGCAAGCGCCAGGTCATCTATGACGACTTCATCTCCGTGGCCGAAGACCTGATTTCCCGGCGTATCACCAGCCCCCGCCGCCTCGGCGCCATGGGCGGGTCCAATGGTGGCTTGCTGATGGGCGTCATGCTGACCCAGCGGCCCGACCTGTTCAATGCCGTGGTGGTGCAGGTGCCGTTGCTCGACATGCTGCGCTACGACAAGCTGCTGGCAGGTGCCAGTTGGGTCGATGAATATGGCGATCCTGACAATCCCACAGAGCGCCCGTTCCTGGAACAGATCAGCCCCTATCAGAACCTTCGCCGACGGGCCGACATGCCCGAGCCGTTCTTCGTGACCTCGACCAAGGATGACCGGGTCCATCCGGCCCACGCCCGCAAATTCGCCGCGCGCATGGAAGAACTGGGCATGCCATTCTACTATTACGAGAACATTGATGGCGGCCACTCGGCAGCGGCCAATCTCGTGGAAGGCGCCAGGCGGCGTGCGCTGGAATGGACCTATCTGACGCGCAAGCTGATGGATTGACGGGGTTCTGTTTTCTGGTCGGTATCGCTGCGGGGGCGCGGCTGTCCCAGCCGCACTGATGGGCCAATTTGCGGCTGGGGCCAGCCGCGCTCCTGCGCTTCCCGTTCCGAGGTGACAGCTTGTCTTGTTCAGCCCGTGTTCAACTTCAGGCTGGATGATGTATTCAGCTTCGAAAGGGTGACACCGATGAACACGCGCGTCTGGACAGCGGCTCTTGTGATGGCTGGCCTTGCCGGGCTGGCCGGGTGCCAGACCGTGCCCCATGCCGAACGCGTGGCCGCCTATGAAACGGCCATGAAGACCCGTTTTGTCGGCAAGTCTTCTGACGAGCTGGTGCTGACCCTTGGCCCGCCAGACTCCTCGTTCAAGCTGTCAGACGGGCGTGAAGTCTTCCAATATGAAAACCGCAGCGAATTCATCGGCGGTGGCGAGACCTATACCGACTGGGTGACGCGGACATCCTATCGCACGGTGCGCAGTTCCGACGGCAGCCGGGTGCGGGTCCCCGCGCATGTGTCCATCCCTGTGGTGCGCACAACGCCGATTTATTCGCGCACCAATGTCTGCATCAATCGCTTCGTGGTCGATGTGAACAGTACGGTCGAAGACTTCCGCTGGGAAGGTAACGCCTGCTTCTGAAGCGGTGGAGCGCGGGTCACCGGACCCGCATGTGGGCCGGTCGCCATGCGCGTGTGGTAACGCGCGCTCCATGTGTCTCTGGCACGCGCAGACGCCCCCTGTCCGCCACCCCCTGCGGCAAACAGCCCTGCCGGGAACGCCTTGCCAGATTGCCGCACCGGGCGCAGCATGCACCACGATGGAGAAGCATGGCACCGGTCGGCAGGTGCCCCGTCAGGGAGGCGGCTGCATGGCAGCAAGCACAGTGACAGAAGGACCGGCGCAGGCCGATCTGCCCGCAATTGCCCGGTTGCCGGGCGATGCCCATTGGGGCTGGTTGCGGCGCGGCTGGGTCGATTTCATGACCGGCTGGAAGGCCAGCCTCTACGTCGGGCTCGCGGTATTCTTCGTTTCCGTCGGGCTGGTCTCGTTGTTGTGGAACATCGGTTACGGCCCGCTGGTGCCGGTGGCGGTGGGCGCCTTCATCATTGGTGGTCCGGCCCTTGCCGTGAGTGTCTATGGCGTTAGTGCCCGGGTGGAAAAGGGCGAGGTGATCACCGGGCCCGGCCAGTTGTTTGCCCGCATGGCATCTCCGGGGCAGGTGGCCTTTATCGGTTTCTGCCTGTTCATCATCGTCTTTGTCTGGGCGCGCCTCGCTTTCTTGCTTTATGCCCTGTTCAGCGGCCAGACCACGATCCACAATGGCGCTGAGGCCGTTGCCTGGATGCTGGGCACGGTTGAAGGCCTGTCGATGATGGTGTTGGGAACCGCGATCGGCGCGGCGCTCGCAACGCTGGCTTTTGCCGTGGCGATGATTTCGGTGCCGCTGGTCGCCAATCGCAAGATCGATGCGATGACCGCCATGGTGTTGTCTGTTCTTGCCGTGCGGCGCAATCTGATGGCCAGTCTGGGTTGGGCGTTCGTGATCGTGATGCTGATGGCGATTTCTGTGGTGCTGTTCCTGATCCCGATCGCCTTTGTTTTCCCCTGGCTCGGCCATGCCACCTGGCATGCCTATCGCGATCTGGTCCAGGACCGGCCAGCCCTGTGACGGTCCGGCATGGTTCCAAAGGGTTTACCGGTTCCCATCCGCCGGGGCGCTCATATGCTCTGAAGGGCTGAAGCCGGTCCACCGTTTGTATGCGCGCGAGAAAGCGGCCGGATCGGAGAAACCGACGAGGTAGGCGGTTTCGTTCACCGAAAGCTTGCGGCTGGCCAGATAGTCCCGGGCCAGCCTGTGACGCAGCCCGTCCAGCAGGCGTTCAAACGTCAACCCTTCGGCACGCAAGGCCCGATAAAGCACAGAACGGCTCATGCCCAGCTCACGTGCGGCCCAGGTCATGGTTGTGGTGCCGGTGTGCAGTTTGGGAAGCATCGCAGCCTCGATCCTGCCTTGGAGGGTCGTGCTTGCCTGCAATGCTTGCATCAGAGCCTGAGCGCGGTCGCTGAACAGGCCGAACACATACCGGTTGGCATTGCCCAACTCGATGTCCAGCCACGACCGGTGGATTTCGATAGCATTCCAGTCCGCTTCGAAAGTCACGGGAACCCCGTAGATCTCGCTGTAGGCAGGGGCATGGGCTGGAGCTGGATGGGTCACGGAGACCGAGATCGCAAATGGCACGGCGCCCCGATACCGCCGGGTGTTCCAGATGAAGCGGGCAAAAGTCGATTCGGTCAGCTCGATAAAGTCATTCGGGTTCAGCCGACGGTCTTCCAGCCAGGTTGCACCGTCACGCTCGACAATCGCGAACCGCCCGGTGGCGCCCTTGCTATCCACGTCCACGACGAGGCGTGCATAACGGCTTGTCTGCTCGAAGGCCTCGGCCATGGTGGACGAGGCGTGGGCGATGAGGCCGACAACCGACATGTCGGGAAAGCTGGATTGCGCACCAAAGCGCAGTGCCAGCGCGGGGTCGCCGGTTGCGGCTTTTGCCGCTGCCATCAGGGCGCAGAACCGCGCGGTTTCGATCCGGGTTTCCGGGTTCGAGAGCGCTGCACTCGCCTCACCCAAGGCAGCATCTAACGCTGCCGGTGGTGCACCTGATGCCACGGCGAAGTCATACAGTGATCTGGCATATCCAGCGCCGACGGTGGCTTGCATCTCGATCACGTCCCGGTGCCACGCACGGGTCGCGTGCGCTTCAAAGTCAGGCAATTGCTCCCTGCGATCATGGCATCCCGGGTAAAGACAGTCAACTATAGGACTAATACACCAGCACACACCGGATGTGCTGGTCTGGAGGTCTGATTGATGACGATGACACTCGAGAATTTCCGACAGAACACAACGACCCGGCCCCACAGGGGGCTGGCATGGGCTGCAGCCGCCTGGTTTGCGACGGCTGCCCTCGGACAGGTTTTCTTTGTGATCTACATGTCCGGCTTCTACGGCACCTCGGCCGTTCGGGGCCGGTTTGAGGACTGGTCGGCGCACCGCAACGTGATCGACGCCTATGTGGCAGGCGATCTGGTCGGCAACATCCAGTTCGGGGTGCATGTTTTGATGGCTCTGGTCCTGACGGCTGGTGGTGTCCTGCAGCTCTGGCCTGCCTTGCGAAACCGGTTTCGCGCGGTGCACCGCTGGAACGGGCGGCTCTATCTGGTCGCTGCTGTCGTGGCTGCAGTCGGGGGCTTATGGCTGAACTGGGTGCGTGGCAGCAGGCTAGACTTGGTCAGTGCGCTCGGCGTCAGCTTGAATGGCGTATTGATTTTGTGGTTCGCAGCGATGGTTTTGCGGGCCGCCCTGTCACGTCGGCTGCTTGACCATGAAGCCTGGGCGGTGCGGCTGTTTCTGGCCGTCAGCGGGGTCTGGATGCTGCGGGTTGGCATGATGGCCTATGGCCTTTTGGGCATTGGCGCTCTGGGTCTGCCGCGCGAGACTGGTGGACTGTTCTTCGCGCTCTGGAGTTTCGGGTCCTTCCTGGTGCCGCTGGTGGTGTACGAGATCTACCGGCGCGTCAAAGCGGGCGGAAGAGATGGTCACAAGACTGCAATGACCGGCGCGCTGGCTGTGAT